>WJLE01000086.1 GCA_014728655.1 Candidatus Uhrbacteria bacterium | reverse complement strand
GCCAGGATGAGCAAAATCGTGATGATGTCTGTGGAGATTAAAATAATTTTTCTTCGCATAAGGCTAACTCGATGGTGAGATAGTGGAATTTGTGGCTGATTATATACTTCAGTTTGAATTATGTGTAGAGTGTATAATTGCTTTTGAAGAGTTGCTTGGTTGTATTAGCATCCAGCGTTGGAAAGATTTTCACTTCAACTTGGTGCCCGGTTTTCTGCGATTAGATTCCGATTGGGGTCAGTATGAAGTTCTAGTTCAATTACAAGCCTGGTATCAGAAAGCTGGCCGACCCGAAAAAGCGGATCAACTCGGTGAGTATCTTGAGATGGTGGCTTCGCAATGGAGTCAATGAGCTGTCCGATATAAACTCTCTTCGTTTATCACCTTATTTTTGCACAAAAGTAGGGCATTTCTATTAGTTACTGCAAAAGTAGACGGTTTCTATTCGCAAAAACAGTGCTTTTTGCACAAATTAACCGGATGATCAAAATTTGCTTTAGACTTATGAGCCCTAAAAACAGCTGTAAAACAACCTGTTTTCCATGAAATCACCTTCAAAAAGGACTTTTAGGCGTCTATTTTGGAGCTAAGTCTAAAGCATTTTCTGAATTCTTTAAGATTACCGCTAAGTCTAAAGCAGTTTGCACTTTTCTAGCCATCAGAACAGTACTTTTCCAAGCACGCTAACAAGGCCTCCGAGGCTGGTTTTTGTTTTTGTAGTTCAATACGAGTAAGACTTTCACCGTCAAAAATCAACTTCCCCGCTGTGTTAAACAAGTCGCGGACAATGCGTTTGGGGCCATAGGTTTCAAAAGGACCTTCTATCAACACTTGATGGTAGAGATCAGCCAGCAGATTATGGGCTAAGTCGGTGAGCGCTATGTATCCTTTTTGTCCCGTGAAACTGCGTTTACGTCTGGCTGTCATGTTCAACCCGTTTTTGTCATTGCGGAACTGTTCAACTTCAGCGCCACCGCGTTGATCGTAAAGTCTTATGAAATGCCCTTTTGAGGGCAAGCTCAAGGTTGTAACGTAGTAACTGTGGCGGTACCGATCGTCTTTAAGCCGTTTCTTGATAAATACTCGTGTTGGACGCCCATAATCCACAGGTGGGGGCACCTCTCCAAGCCATACGTCTCCATAGGCATCCCACCGAGACACTTGCCTTGCTAAAGCCTTTGCTCGCCGATTGGAAGCACCTTTGCCTATCACGTGATAACCGCGCTTCAGGAGCCAAATAAATTGCTCATCACTACCCGCTCCGCCATCGAATCTCCAAACCGTTCGTTTTCGTTGAGCAGGTGATAACGCTAATGCTTTTTCCGAGCCCATCACCGCAGGCTGGAAACAATTTACCGTATGTTGATTACCCGGATACACTTTTGACCATATGGTTTCACGATATTTTACTGCACTTACACGCGCAAGTTGGCGACCAGTGATGTTTTTTTACCACTAAAGTAGCCCTTTTGGCTGGCTTCAGCCTGAGCACTACATGGTAATCCACTTAGGTCAAAATCTAGCCATAAATAAGCCCGCCAATCATGTTCCATCACTAAACTATGGGCTCTCCAAATTTCGGTCGTAGCACCTTGTAATTGCCCTAAATGCTTTAGAGTTAGCGCATCTAACACCCGTGATAAAAGCGAATGATCCGCAAATCGAGGCCAGCCACAAACTTTTGCAACAAGATTCTCCGCTTTGAGCTTAGAATTGACTTCTGAAAGGGTCTCGCACCCCACCAAAACGCTTATTAGTACCTGGGTCAACTTGTCGACTGGGGTAAAGTCCCGTTTTTTCATGTCAATCTGCACTTGTTCAAGAGATTTTAATGTTTGTTCTTGCCTGTAATGCCAAAAAATCGCAGCCAAGGGAGCATATTGTGTGTTAAAACCATCTGTTGTCAGTCCAAATTCAAGGGCCATTGATGTCTCCTCTATCGCTAAGTCTAAAGCAATTTTTCTAATGATACTAAACCTTAGCTCAAATGACCCAATTACGGTTGTTTTGACACTGGTTTCTGAATAGAAATGCCCTCTGTTTGCATTATCTGATTAGAAACCTGCTAGTTTTGCACAAAAATAAGGTCACATTGTTCAAGACGTTTACAAGCAGCTTCAAATGTCGGACGTAAGTTTTCGTAAACTCGTGAAACATGTCCAGCGCCGCCGGGAACATTATCATATAGTACAAGAGATGGTGATTTCCCTGCTCCTCTAGGATAAATCGTTCCTGCAATATCAGTTCGGCTAATGCCCAGCGCATCGCTAGCACCGTCCAAAAGAGCATATAATAAAGAATACGTCTGTGTTCTTCCCGAAGGGGGAAGTGTGGTTCTGAGTTCCAATACGTCTGTCATGAACCGATGTCCCAAATGATATGTATAAAACTCTCCTTTGCAACTTTCACTATTGAGCGGATTATTGTGTTTTATTTTCATACGACCTGAAGTTAACGGAACTGGTTCCCCGTATCCGCAATAACTGCAAATTCGAAAACCGCGTCCCCAGCCATCATTTACAACGGCCAACCATCCATGACGGGAATAGCGTTTAAAAACTTGAATATGATCAGAAGATAGATGT
>WJLE01000085.1 GCA_014728655.1 Candidatus Uhrbacteria bacterium | reverse complement strand
ATGGATCCCCTCCCCCAGGGTTCGATCAAAGACCTTCCCAAACCGATGCGGAACCCCACGATAACCCGCATTGACGATCGTAATGGGGAACCCCGTAATAAAGAGGATCACAAGGATCACCACAGCGGCAATCCCCGCGACGATGAGATAAGAGGTGTATTTCATATAGATAGACGTTAGCAGGTTCGTGAGATTGAGCAACCGGTTTTAAGAATAAGAGCGGATGGATGATGGCGGGTGTAGGAGAAGTTTCATCCTGCGTCCTGCCAAAACCATCCCCACCAAAAGACCCTCCCGAAGGAGGATCTTGTCTGTTGATCGCTTAGCGCACTCGTGGAGTGATGTTAGCGCTTACTCCACTGCGGTGCGCGTCGTGCCTTCTTGAGACCCGGCTTCTTACGCTCCTTGGCACGAGCATCACGACTGAGGTAGCCCAATTTCTTTAAGGACTTGCGAAACGTGGGATTCAGCTGAACCAATGCGCGAGAAATCCCGTGTCGCACCGCTTCCGCTTGTCCGCGCGGACCCCCACCGATTACCTTAACACTCACATCTACTGCATCGTCCTGACCAACCGTTGTCAGCGGCTCCTTAACCTGTTTCCGAAGTTCGAACAGATTGAAATATTCATCGAAGGCTTTACCGTTCACCGTGATGACACCCTTTCCATTCTTAATCAACCGAACACGTGCGATGGACGTCTTACGACGACCAACGGAAGGGATATAGGAATCCTTCTTCATCGGCTCCGCTGCAATCTCTTTTTTTGCAGCGGTCTTTTTTGCCGGAGCTTTTGCAGCGGTCTTTTTTGCCGGAGCTTTTGCCTTTGCTGCAGGCTTCTTTTCCGCAGCGGACTTCTTCTCCTTATCTTCGTTCGTCGTAGCCATATTACTTGGTAATGGTTAGGCGTTTCATCCGCTCGTTCTGCTGCTTGTTCTTGGGAAGCATATACTTCACGGAGTGACGGATGATCTCTTCCGGTCGTTCCTCTCGAAGCGTTTTGACGGCAACGCGCTTGATCCCGCCCGGTCGGTTCGAAGAACGGTAATGCACCATCTCGTCCCACTTCTTCCCGGTCAACTTTACCTTGGAGGCGTTTACAACCTTCACAAAATCACCTGCGTCGATATGCGGTGTATAGGTTGCCTTGTGCTTTCCCATCAGATACTTCGCAATCTCCGTGGAAACACGTCCAAGCGGACGATCGGTTGCATCGATCGTGTGTGTTGCCCGTTCGATCTTGGGCATTCCTCGAGTATTCTTCCAAGCCATATTATTTTACAAGTTGAATCTGCGCGATCTCCGCTCCGTCCCCCTTGCGACGGCCGAGCTTAATGATGCGCGTGTATCCGCCTGGTCGGGTCGCATATCGCGGACCGAGCTCTTCCAACGTCTTATTGACCGCATTTTCCAACATCAACGTCTTCATGAGCTGACGACGTGCGTTCAATGACTTACGCTTACCGGTTGTGATCAACTTTTCCACGACGGGACGCACCGCCTTTGCCTTAGCGAGTGTCGTGTTCACGTTCTCGTATAGAATCACCGAAGTCGCTAAACCTCGTAGGAGGGCCTTCCGGGCTTCCGCGTTTCGGTCGAGTACGATTTGCTTCTTACGGTGTTTCATAACTGTATTTACGCTTCTACGTCGTCTGTAGCCATCTGATCCGTCTCCGACTCCACCGCCTCTTCCGTTTCCGCCACCAGATCTTCGGATTCATCCAACTGCTGCAACAGATTAAAATGATCCAATAGGATCTGAACGGACTGTTGTACCGCTTCCTTCGGATCCAGGGATCCATCCGTTTCCACACGCAGTACCAACTTGTCGTAGTCGGTCTTTTCTCCTACGCGTGTCGCTTCGACCTTGTAGGAAACATTCAGTACCGGACTGTATAGCGCATCGATAGCGATATTCCCCAACTCAAGCTTTTCCTTTGCACGCTCCTCCGTGCTGCGGTATCCGCGACCGGTTGCGACGGTGACTTCCATTTCAAAGGAAGCGCTCTTATCCGTAAGCGTACAGATGGCATGATCGCTGTTGACGATCTCCACATCCGCATTCGGTTCAAAATCCGCCGCCGTCACCACCTTGGCACCCTCAGCCTTCAGGAACAACTTTACCGGTTCCTCCGTGTGAAGCTTCAATCGGAACGATTTCAGATTCAAAATGATCTCCACGACGTCCTCTTTGACGTGTTCGATCGTGGAAAACTCGTGATCCACACCTTTAATCTTTACAGCGGTGACCGCTGCACCCGGTAAAGAACCGAGCAGCACGCGACGCAACGCGTTACCAATCGTCGTCCCGTAACCGGGCGAACAAGGCTCAACCGTCAGGATCCCCTCATGTGGACGATCCCCGGCCTGGTAATGAATCTTTGATGGAAGTAGGAGTGATTCCATAGGTACGAAAATAAAGAAAATTAACGTGAGTAGAACTCAACGATGAGTTTGATATCGAATGGCTGCTTTTTCAGCTCCTCTTCACTCGGCCCCCCGGTTACTTTAATGGTCATCTCCTTTGGATCCGTAGCAATCCAGGATGGAAGATCATGGTTCTTCACCGTCTCCTCCAGCTGCTTCCAAGGCCCCTTGTTCTGCTTGTTTGCACGTACGCGGATCACATCGCCTTCCTTCACGCGGTAGCTGGGAATGTTCATCTTCTTACCGTTCACATCAAACATCGCATGACCGACATACTGACGCGCCATCGCACGTGTCTTTGCGAATCCGGCGCGGAAGATCACATTATCCAAACGGGACTCCAACAGCGTCACGAATACGGACCCGCTATCTCCGCGCTTCTTGGCCGATTCCTCAAAGAGATTTCGGAATTGCTTTTCCGTCAAGCCGTAGATCCGCTTACACTTCTGCTTTTCGCGCAGCTGTTTAGCGTAATCCGTGAGACGTGCACGGTTGTTTGGACCGTGCTCACCCGGAATATACGGCCGCTTGTTCAGAATGCGGTCGATCTTTTCGCGCCCGTCGAGGTTCACACCTTCGCGGCGAGACATCTTTGCTGTCAGTTTCACTTTCATACGATTTAGACGCGTCGTGGACGAGCGGCTCGGCAGCCATTATGCGGAATCGGAGTCACATCTTTAATCAACGTCACATTCAGTCCATTGGCATTCAGAGATCGAACGGCGCTTTCGCGACCCTGTCCCACACCCTTCACAAATACCTTCACCTCTTTCAGTCCGACATCCTCCACCTTCTCCACCACACGCTTGACGATCACGGATGCAGCATATGGGGTTGCCTTCTTGGGCCCACGGAATCCACAGTGTCCGGCACTGGACCAAGCCAGGACATTTCCTTCTGCATCCGTCAGCGTCACAATGGTGTTGTTGTACGTAGCCTGGATGTACGCATGCCCGGACGAAACTTGTCGTTTTGCCTTCCGGCTGCGCTTGGTCTTTGCGACTGCTTTCTTCTCACTCATAGATTCGATACTTCAATCAACCCGGGTTTAGGTCTTTTCCAGCTTACGCTTACCGCTACCCATGGTACGACGCACGTTTCCACGTACCGTCCGGTTATTGGTCTTTGTGCGCTGCCCATGTACGGGAAGCTTCCGGGTATGCCGATCTCCGCGGTAGCTCTTGATCTCCTTGAGCCGCTTGATATTACTCATAACCTCCCGTCGTAGATCCCCTTCGACCTTCTCACCCTTTTCCACGAGCTCCCGAAGCTTGTCCGTCTGAGCATCTGAAAGATCCTTCACACGGGTTTCCGCGGGAACGCCAGATGCCGCGATGATCTTGTTCGCGGTCGTGCGGCCAATGCCGTAGATATAGGTGAGCGCAATATCAACGCGCTTCTGTGCTGGGAGGGTGACTCCTGCAATACGTGCCATAGATTTGATGGGACCAATCAGCCTGGGTTGTTGTGAGCGGCTTCGAGATTGGAGTTTGTCTTGGAGATTCCAGTCCAAACTTCAACCTCCAATGCTTAGCCCTGTCGCTGCTTATGTCTTGGATTCTTCTTACAGATAACGACGACCCGATTTTTACGGCGGATGACTTGGCAGTCTCGACACATTTTCTTGACGGATGCGCGTACTTTCATGGTGTTATCTGGGTTGCGGGTTCGCTGGGTTGCGGGTTCGCTGCCGTACGATTCTTGTCGCACAGCTGCACGCCCACACTCCTGCACACCCTATGAAGTGGACTAGAATCTATAGATAATTCGCCCTTTTGTCAAATCATAAGGGCTGATCTCGATCTGTACATCATCTCCGGGGGTGAGTCGGATACGATGTTTGCGTAATTTCCCCGATAAATGGCACAAAATGTCCTGACCGTTCTCAAGTTTTACGCGAAAGGTCGTGGCCGGAAGATTCTCTTCCACAATCCCCTTTACAACAAGAAAATCCTTCGTAGAAGGCTTATCGGCTGACATAGTTGAGCTTAATAGGTAACATTTATTGGAAAAATGGATGGTTTTTAATGCGTACGCTTGTTATCCACAAGCGAATAGCCCAAATAATAACGTTTTATCAATTAGAGGTCAAGTTCGTTTGGAATCACCGGCTGGCAAGCAGTGCGTAGTGAGTGGTCGTATGCCATTTGACAGAGACCAACTCACCACTTACGACGTACCACTTGCAACGTTACTACTTATAAAAAAAAGAGCCACTATAGTGGCTCAAAGCATCCTTAGGGAATAGGGAGCTTAGTGTGCGGTGCAAGGACCGTCGCAGCACCAATCGACGTCGTCGTCGCGCATTGTGCTCTTATGACTAATCTCCACCCAAACGTACGCCTCCTGTGCCTGGAAATATCCGCACAGAAATTCTGTCGGATCCATGGACCCCAACTCCTCCCCCAAAAGGCTGCAGATCCGCGCCTGGGAAGCGACAAGGTCCTCCGGATTGAATGCATCCTCCATACGCAGTATGACACGCCCCAGATACTGCCACCGGTCAATGATCGTGTCTCGATTTTCGACCGATCCGTTTAGTAGCGGTTCAAGTGCACCGATTTCCATCTTCGGTAGAGCGGCTAGGGCGGCACGGTCATGACTATGGTTCTTATTAAGCCAAAAAAGCTTGAAACGGCTGAGAACTGCATCCACAACCCTCCCGGCATCCGGAAAACGATCTCGGTCTTCCAAAATCATTCCCACGTGAAGCAGGTACTCCAAGTCCTGATTGAACGCGTCAAGGTAGTACGACCGAAACGGAAATTCTAGGCCGTCAAATACCTGATACGTACGCCCCTTCGGGGTGACGTAATTACCATCCCGAATCTTTGTTGTTTTTCGGGAGTGCCCGCAGAGGCCCATCTCGCGGTGACACAGATCGTCGTTCGTGTCGATGGCACAACGAACACCCGCCCAAACCAACGCGAACATGCTGAACACCGCCACCCAGAATGCGAATCGTGGATAGATCTGCCACAGCAACACACAGACGATCGCACAGGCGGCAATCAACAGTCCAACCATGATCCAGCGATATGGTGTATTCATGACTTCCTCCTACTAAACAGATCCGGACGTGCGCGGATCATCTCGTTCTTGTAATTGATGGAGGTCTGAACACTGTCCACCAAGCCCAGAATCGACAGAACGAGCATGACGACGACCATCGCGCTCGTCTCCATCAACCTGTTCGCGTCCAGCAAAACGATGGCTGCGATCAGCACGATGAAGATCCAGACGAATTTCAGATTCCCAAGCCACCATCGTCGAGCTGTTTCGTATTGCCGATTATTCAACGGTTGATCGAATGGATTGTGTGATGACATTGTTTCTCAGATTGAAAAAGGTACCCATATGAGGTACCAGTCTCCGACGAACATGTCAATTCAGTTTTAGTATTAGTCACCGATACTAAAACTAAACTCTTACTCCAGGACGGCTTTGATTCTTCGAATCCCCGCGGAGCTAGCTTCTTCCTTCTTAATCTTAAAGTGACCCAACTCCCCGGTCTTTGCCACATGAGGACCGCCGCAGATCTCTTTGCTGAAGGACTCCAGATCCGTGCCAATCTGATAGACGTTTATACGCCCGCCCAGATCCTTGTATTTATCTTCAAAGAAACCCAACGCACCGGAATCTCGCGCACCTTCAACGCTCATATCCTCACAGGAGATCGGCAGATCCTTGTCGATCGCCTCATTCACGAGACCTTCAACCGTTGAAATCTGCTCCGGGGTCATTTTTTCGGGATGTGAGAAGTCAAACCGTAGACGTTCGGGCGTGATATTCGAACCCTTCTGTTCCACATGCTCCCCGAGGACCTTGCGTAGCGCTGCATGTAGCAGGTGTGTTGCCGTATGCAGCTTCGTCGATTCTTCAGAATCATCCGCCAGTCCGCCCTTGAACATCCCCCCACTGGCGGTACGAGATAGGTCCTGATGCTTCTGATATTCCGCTTCAAACGCTTGATGATCCACTTCCATTCCCCTTTCTCGAATCAGCTCTTCTGTCAGCTCCAATGGGAACCCATAGGTGGAAAAGAGCACAAACGCCTGCTCCCCGGTCACGGATCCGTGTTCGAGCATCTTTTCAAGCTCCTTCATCCCTTTATCCACCGTCTTCTGAAACTTCACCTCTTCCTGCTCGATCTCGTTGACGATGACCTCTCGCTTGGCT
>WJLE01000009.1 GCA_014728655.1 Candidatus Uhrbacteria bacterium | reverse complement strand
TTATTCCCTATCGAAAAAGAAGAGGTGCCATTCTAGGAGGCAACATGAAGGACTTTTACTATTTTCGTGCCGCATTGCCAATACAATATAGCCACTGGTATCTATGCATAGGCGGAAAGGTTCATGCCGATGAGATACCAGGGGATGTATTGAAGATTGCCGACAAGGCCAGTGCTGATTTTATACTCAAAGACTACGTAGAGGCTGAATATCCTGGCCTTAAGTGGCAAGTTGTGCGTCACGCCCCGGACGAGTGGGTAGACGATGAAGACCCAAATACCCTGTCTGACCATATCCGCATTGCTGCCAGTGAGGTTGTTGACGCCAGCGCCGCACTTGCCTTGATCGAAGACTGGCTGAAATTGATGGCGAGAAATAAGCGACGACCATTAGTCTGGTTTGCCTCTGCCGCGCTCTTGGCCAACCTGCGTCAAAAAATTCGCAATCTGAATTTGGCACTGGAGTATCAGCCGCCAACCGAGGACAAAGACTGATATTTGCACAAATGTGCTGCTGTGGTACAATGAGTGGCAGAAAAAGCGTAAAGCCCTGGCTGTGAACCAGGGCGTGCGCAAAGTATGAAATTCATCGTAACTACCAGCAGCGCACGGCCATGCGTCTGCCAGATGTGTTTACAGTCTAACAGACGTTAGGGGCCTGCGCAAGTGTCTATAGGAGACTTGTACAAATGAAGGAAGATAATCGACCAAGAACAGACCTCCAGAGACAGTTAGCCAAGTCAAGTGGCCAGCAACGATACATCACCATTCGCATGGACTACATGGACTTGCTTGAAAATGACCATCTGGCAGCCATCCTACTAGACCAGATAGGTTTCTGGACAAATATTTCAAAGCATGACGGTAGTTGGTTCTGGAAAAAATACCCTGACTGGTTTGACGAAATCCGCATGACCCAGTATCAGGTGAAACGCGCCGTCAATAAAATCAAGAAAATGAGCAAAGAGGCCGTCGGTGAAGAAGCGATAGAGACTGACCTTCGCAAGATCAATAACGCCCCCACTCTTCATTATCGTGTTGTCTGGCGAATATTGGAAAATTGGATTATCAAGAAACTTCATAATCAAGAACATTCACATTCTATAGATTATGAAGAAACTTCACATTCCTCATATATACATAATAATACACAGAAGAATACAAACACCCCGTCACCTGACGGTGACGACACAGCCGACACTCAGAAGCCCAAAGCTACTCCTGAAGAGATTGACGCTGTTCTGTACCAGAATGGCCAGACAGACTCTAGTTTAGAGAAAGCTCTTGATGTAGCAACCGCTACGCCCAAACCAAAAGGCCCACGCGAAAAGTCTGCGCAGACAAATTCTGATATTGCGGCGGCGCGGCGGAATGGTTCTGGAGGCAAGCCCGAAAAAGGCGTGAAAAAGGCTCGCTTGCGTGATGTGGTATTTGATGCGGTTGCTGAGCACATTTTCGGCATTCATGACCTGTCCAAGCTTGATGATAAACAGCGCAAGTCTAGCGGCGGGCGTATCGGCAAGATAAGTGCCTGGATCAAGAAAAGCTATCCTGGCGCAAACGAGGCTACTATCAAGGCGTTTACTGAGTGGTACGGCAAGCAATTTGAAGGTGCGCATATCCCGCTGGATTATGATAAGTTTACCGGCCACTTTATCACCTTTGCCCAGGAAAAGCAGGCTGTGAAGACTGACCGGGATCAATATGAGTGGGTGCCAGAAACCAAAGTTAATACCGTGACTGGGCAACCAGAGACGGTCATGGTCAAGAGAAGGAAGGTGAAAAATGAGTCAGAATAATGGACACGGAAGTGCGCCGTTGATCATGTCTAAAGAGTATCAACGGCGCATCAATGACCTGGAGCGCACTTTTATCAGTGCAATTCTCAATGATTATACTGGCGAGCAAATATACCGATGTGGATATCTGGAGCCAGACGACTTTTTCTTCATGCCTTATGCCGACATCTGGGAAGCCATGAAGTCGCTGGGTGCTGATGACCTGGGAATTGATATTCAAACGGTAGATAATCGGCTTAGAGCATTGGGTAAGCCAATTGAACTTGATGCCAGTTACCTTAAGCACGTTTATGATGACCTGGGGCTTGGTTCAACTTTTGCCGAGTCATATGCCCGCCTAATTATCGAAAACCGGGAACGTCGTCAACTATTTCAAGTGGCAAATACTCTGGCAACGCTGGCCAACGACGAGACAAAAAGCAGCGCTGAGGCTTTGCGGCGTGCTCATGCTTACATGACTGAACAGTTGCGTAGTCAAGCATCGGGCGAGATTATTCATGCCAGAGAAGCCTATGATGAGTATTACAATGATCTTGAACGACTATACCAGGGTGAAAAGCCAGACTACATCAGCACTGGTATAGCTGACCTGGACAGGCTACTAGATGGCGGTATTTCCAGGGGTGACCTGTTTATTGTCTCTGGCCCATACAAGTCTGGGAAGTCGCTGAAGATGCAACAGCTTGGCTTGAATATGGCCAGCCAGGGTATGAAAGTTTTTGTCTGGTCTGGCGAAATGAAGACGCGCAAGCTGATTGAACGCGCTGCCAAAATGGAAACCGGCATGCCCAACTCAGTACTACGTTATGGCCAGTTTGAGAATGACCGAGATTGGAAACGGTTTACTGATGCGTGCGAAAAGCAGTCTGGGCTACCAATGCTATTCAACGACAAGCGCGGGTTGAAGGTAGCTGAGCTAAACGCGCACGTCGCTAAACTGAAGGCGGCACATGGGCTTGATGTGGTGATTTTTGATTATATCCAGATTGCTGATGCGGGTGTATCTAATCGCAATCGCGAGCAGGAAGTGGCATATATTTCTGGTGAGTTGAAGCGAATTGCAATGGATCATGATGTGATTGTGATTGCTGGTAGCCAACTGAATGAAGAGGGTAAAAGTCGCGAGTCCAGAGCAATCATGAATGACGCTGATACCATGCTGGTTTTGCAGGTGGAAAATGACCAGACCACCGGCCCGCGCAAAGTGAAGGTTGAACTAAACCGAAACGGCCCGCAAGGCGTGACCCTAGAGATGTTCTTG
>WJLE01000084.1 GCA_014728655.1 Candidatus Uhrbacteria bacterium | reverse complement strand
TGGCCGTTGCTACGTCGCGCTCTACGGTCTTACGCCAACCCTCGGACACGTGCCACGTTGCGCCGGATACTGGTAAAACGAATGAGCGGTTGCCTAAATAGACTAGTTCAACATACTTGCCCGCTCGCCGCTTTTCTTCCTGCTGCTTGTGTTGCAAAGATGAAGCCTTGCCGCCGTACTTGCGTTTGTTTGTGAGCCACCACCAGCCCCAATATGCTGCATCGGCCAGGTCCAGCGGCTTGTTCGGAAATCGCTCAAGGCTGCGCTTCAACGGTGCCGTAGCTCCGGCAACATGTATAATCTTGCCGTTCTCGTAATCTACCAACATACGTTGATTGCGAGCAACTTTCGAACCATGCCCAGCTCCGGCTTTGGCTTGCTCAAACTTGGGCTTGACCGCATTTAACTCAGTATGTGGGGGGGTGATGGCGGCTACGGTGCCGTCCTCAACCATTTTCCCCCACACGGCCTCGAAGGACAGCTCCCACGTGTCGCCACCCTGATCCGTCTCAATACCGAGTGTCTCAAAGCCCAGCTCCAGGCACTTGATAATGCCTTTGCGCAGCACCGCCTCAGGAGAGGCAATTTGCTCCCAGGAGAACATGCGGTAGATTTTCCCGTCAATGCCTAGCGCATCAGCCTGAATACCCTGCGCATCGCTCTGATCCGTCGATGTGACCGCTGGGTCAACCCACACGCATCCGCGCACCAGCTCGGGAAGTTCTTCGAATTGAATTTCTCGAAACTCGATATGATCCCAAATACCTCCACGCTGATCTATCTCGTGCTGCGCCTCTCTGAGAAAAGCGGATACGCCCCAGTCGTTTATCTGCTGTTCGCAGACATCAAGCCCTTGCCCGCTCCATGTTGGCGTCCCGGCGGTAATGCGGTATCCGCCCTTGGCACGCGGCTTGTACTTAAGCCCCTTAACAGCTTTGTGCGGCCCGCTGACGATGCGATTGTGCAAAAAGTCCGCTTCGCCAGTTGCAAGCTGGTCGAAGACGCTGCCGCTTTGAATAATGTTTTGAATCCCAAGCACAATCACGTCGTTGCTGCCTGCTGGTAAAATGCTGGTCGTGATGCGCCGAATCTTCTTTGCCGTAGTGCGTAAGGTGTCGCCGCGCTCGTCAATATCGTCGAAGATGATGAAGTCCGGGCGCGCTTCCTTGATTTTAACTCCGCGCACCTTGGCGTCAAGGCCCAGCGCCAGCACGCTGAATCCGTTAGCGCAGCGCAACAAGTTTCCACGCCAGCCGCGCGAAAATCCGTACTTGGACAGCTTGCGCTGCGCAAATAGCGGATAGTGTTTTTCGATAACAGGAGATTCTATCATTTCGCTGATGTTCGTAACGCTCTCGTTGGCTTTTTCCTGCGTTCCGCGCACGTAGAGACAGAATTTTCGCTCGCCTTTTGCGCCCAAGCGCACCACAGCAGCTTCTGCGCTGGTGGTCTTGGCTCCGCCGCGCGGCCAGATAGCGATAAAAGCTGGTTGCTTCTGTCCCAGGCGTATGTTCTCGACCCACTGCCAGAAGTCAATATGATGTTCCGCAAACTCCCAACAGAACAGTTCAGGGAATAGTGTCGTTAGCCAACTGCGCCAGTGGCGCGGCGCGTGCGTTGTCGGCTCAAGGTCGCCCTGCGCGGCAATGCTGAGCTCGCTAACGAGTCCGCTCACTAACGAGCTCAGCAAGGTCTGTGGCGATGGCCGCGAGAGCATGCTTGTCCTTTACGTTTTCTAGGATGGACTGCTGGACGCGCGCCAGAAGTGCCATCGCCTGTTCGGCAGTAATAAACTGATGCATCTGTACAAGCCGCTTGCGCTCAGATTCAACAAGACGCCGCCGAGAATCGAGGACGTCGTACACCTCGGCCCATGCGCTTGTTTGCGTGACGCCGTTCTCGACCGCCTGTCCAAGCGTTTGCAATGCTGCATTGGCCTTGTCCGGGTCGCGTTGTGTAAGGGCTATGCGCATATTTTTGTAAGCATCTTGTAAGTTTTTCCATAGTTCGGATGTCGTTCCTATTCCTAATGCACTTAGTAGGTCATGAAGGCGGGCGTCTACCAGCGCAATCTCGTCACGTAACGCCAATAGGTCCTCATCACTTAAAGATTCCTGATACCGCTCTGCAAGCTCAGGCGGTAAACTGGTATAGCGTCCATGCTTATAGCGGGGAGACGCTATACCTTTTAGCGACTTGCCACCATGAAATCGGCACCGCTCACCCTCTCTGCTGACTAGCTGGCGGCAGTGCCGATCCTTTCCGCACTCCGGACATTTCCACAACTCATACTCCTCTTTTGTATATCGGTGCCCGCAAGTGCACGTTTTTGTCCGAGCATTGCAACGATAGCTCATGAGGTAGCGTTCTTTTCATGAGCTATTTGACTTTCTTTTATAGTTTTCATGCACAACCTATTTTATCAAAGCATCCTCGTATACATGGATGCGACTCCAATCGTTTTGTAATATTCATTTCACATT
>WJLE01000083.1 GCA_014728655.1 Candidatus Uhrbacteria bacterium | reverse complement strand
GTTGCGTCGTTGCGTCGTTGCGTAGAAAATGATTCTGCGCAGCCACGGACGACGGCAATAATATTAGGCGTGAGTAATTTCATGATACCCCGAAGGGAGTTTTTTCGCAGCGGTCTTTGCGTAGCGTGGGAAGATGGCTCCAAACACGGGGAACAGGGCATAGATCAGGATAACGATGGCGATAAGTTTGGGTGCAATGAACGTCTGATGGAAAAATTCATCGGCCACCCATAACGATAGGGCATAACTCATATAGATGAGGCAGAACGTAATCGTAAGCCGATCTTTTTTGGACCGCCAGGTCAAGGCCGATGTACTCAACCAAGCGATCCCGAGCCAGAATACCATCATGAGAACGGCGATAATGAGTCCGTCCATGGTGATGTTCGCCGCTGTGGTTCCCCCACCGTTTCCAAAGCTGGCTGCAGCAATCGAGGCTACGACGAACGCAAAGGCGGCGACGTTTGAAAGGGAGATTGCGGTTCCATAGTATTCGATGCGTTTGTTGCCCACACGTTTCTGAATGAATCCGGCTAGCGCCAGCGGGATGACGATGACCGTCGTAATCTCCCACATCATCGTAAATACGTTCACGGTGACGCTTTCCCCGGCGAGAAATTGTAACACGAGCGGAATCGTGATCGGTGCCACAATAGCCGTGGATACGCTCATGAGGAGTGCCAAGGAGGTCCGGCCACCCAGGATGTTAATGATGATGGGTGCCGTGAGCCCGGTGGGCATGCTGGCGCTGATGACGAACGGCAAGATCCAGTCCGGCGCAAACCAGTTTAAGGGGATGCTGATGAGTACGGGGATACCGATCATCATCATGCCGTTGGAGACGGCCAGTGTGCGCCAGTCTTTTAGCTCTCGGAACACTTCGCTGAAATCCAGACGCAGTCCCGTGGCGAACATGATGATCTGCAGGAAGGTTCCGTTATATGGGTTCAGGGGTTTAAAAAAGGAAGGAAACAGCATTCCCAATCCCAGCATGAGGATGATCAGCCCAAGTTGGTACTTCGCCAAAAAGGAGACGATCCGCTTGAGCGTCATAACACACTAGTCCCGTAACCGGACCGATTTGATTTTGACGCGTTTCAGTACGGATTCTTTAGGCCAGGATTCCAGAATACCGCCTTTTGCGCCCATGGTCATAATAACGCCCAGTGCATTCAACATTCCCACTTTCAGTCCGATGGAGAGGTCACAGGTCCGCATGAATCCTGCTACGAATCCACTGCCCAGGGCGTCGCCGGCACCGGTTGTGTTCACGCGTTTACCCGGAAGCGGAGGGGCGTACCAGGTGCAGCATTTGGTGTGGAGGTAGGCGCCCTTGGGTCCGTCGCTAATCATGCAGCCGACCTTGGGCAAGTCTCCAATTTTTTTTACGATTTTCTTGAGGTGACGTGGAGGTTCTTCTGCTAACAGCGCTGCCTCGTCACGATTAACGGAAAACAGGTCTACACGCTGAATCAACGGACGTAGTTTTGAAAAGCCCTTCTTGAGCTCCCCGCTGCCGGGATTCCAAAACACGCTTGCCCCAATCGCTTCGGCACGATCAAGAATCAGCTGCATCAATCCCAGATCCCCACCCAACGAGGTGACATGGAACCATCGCGGCTCCAGGGATTTCCATGAGATCTCGCGTTTATTGAGTGCGGCGCTGGCTCCTCGATGTACCAGAATGCTCCGGTAGCCCTCCTGCGCTAGCAGGATGATGCTCTGTCCGGTAGCCAGATCTTTGTCCGTCTGGATAAGCTCCGTTCCGATGTTGTTGCGTTCCAGCTCCTCCCGAACAATCTGTCCAAACCGATCGTTGCCGACACGACAGATGATGGAGCAGGCATAGCCGATGTTCCGGAACGTGACGGCGGCATTCGTGGCACCGCCTCCGGTTTGCATAAAGAGTTCGTCCATGGTTAATTTTGCTCCGAGCGGGAAACAGGTATCAAATCCTGCCGGTGCATCCGGATCCTTGTGCAATTCAAATGCCTTGCTGCGTGCGTAGTGGTCGATCACTCCTGCGCCGATGGTGATGACATCCGGCTTAACGTTTTTGGTGCGAGCCCCCTTTTTCATATGTCTCTTATGTTACCATGTCTACGTATGCGATTACACCAGGTGTTGACGCTACTATTCCTTTCCCTCCTGATCTTGCTGCCAGGATCGGCATCCGCACAGTCCAGCGATGAGGCGGTACGGATGTTTAACGTCACGGCCAGGCTGCAGTCGGACCGGACCCTGACCGTGACCGAAACGATCACCTACGACTTCGGTCCGAACGCCGTGGATCGTCACGGCATCTTCCGCGAGATCCCTACGCGGTATTCTCGGAACGGCGGAACGTACCGGCTGCGACTCGAACTCCAGGCCGTGCAGATGGATGAATCGGATGTACCGTATCGCGTGGAGTCCCGATCTCCGAATTTTCGTATTCGGATCGGTGATCCGGATGTGACGATCTCGGGAACTCATACGTATACCATTACCTACACGACCGATCGTGCCATCAATTTTTTCGATGGAGAAGCGGAGCTCTATTGGAATGTCACCGGAAACGAATGGCCCGTCCCGATCCTTAAATCCTCCTTCAGCTTCGTTGGCCCATCCGCGTACGAGGCGAACACGAGTCCGATTATCTGTTATACGGGGGCGTTTGGTTCCACGGAGCAGGCCTGTCAGGTGCTAACGCAGGCCAATACAGCTCAGGTGATTAGTGAACGAAGCTATGCACCCTACGAGGGGCTCACGGTCGCACTCCGGTTTCCGGAGGGGCTGATCGAGCAGCCCACCTTTGGTGAGATTCTGACGCAGATCATCGTGGATAACTGGATCCTAGGACTTCCGATCATCCTTTTCCCCATCATGTTCTACCTCTGGTGGCATCGGGGCCGGGAGCCGAAGGGTCGGGGTACCATCGTACCGCAGTACGAACCACCACGTGGGATGTCGCCGATGGAGATGCATGCGCTGAAGAACCAGTACGTGAAGCATCAGGCCGTCACGGCCACACTTATTGATCTGGCGCGACGGGGTTATTTCAAGATCGAATTCGGGGAGGAGAAAAAGATACTTGGTTTCACATCCCAGTCGTTTACGTTCGTGAAACAGAGGGAGGCGGATGAGGCACTGCAGCCGCATGAGAAGAAGCTCTATACCGGTATCTTTGAGCACGGGGATTCCGTGGAACTCGCTGCATTGAAAGGGTCGTTCTACACCAGTGTAAAGACGGCACAGGAACGTGCGTTCCGTCAGTTAAAGAAGCGAAATTTGTTCGGAGCAAATCCAAACGCGGTCCGAGTAGCCTATCTGGTTGGAGCGGTCGTAATCGCCGGTCTGGCAATCTGGCTTTTACCGGTCATCGGATTTACAACAATGGGTGTCATTGCCATTGTGGCATCTGCAATCATGATCGCCGTCTTTGGGTGGTTCATGCCGAAAAAGACCAAGGAGGGATCCATTGCACTTGAGGAGATCGAAGGGTTCAAGTGGTTCCTGTCCGTCACGGAACGAGATCGGCTTAAATTCCATAACGCACCCTCGGTTCGACCGGAGACGTTTCATGAGTTCTTGCCCTATGCCATCGCCTTTGGTGTAGAGAGGGAGTGGGCAGAGCAGTTTAAGGGGTTGAATATCCCGGAACCAAGTTACGCAACGGGGTATACGACCTGGAATGCGCTGGCGTTTACAAACGCCATGCACACACTGGATACAAGCGCGGCATCCACCGCCTATTCCGCGCCATCCAGTGCCGGATCCGGCGGTTCCGGATTCTCCGGAGGCGGAGGCGGAGGCGGTTTCGGAGGCGGAGGCGGTGGAAGCTGGTAGGAAGGTTGTTGGGCGATTAGATGATTAGGGTTGGGTGCTGAGGACTGAGTGATGAGTGGCCATGAGAGGTCTTCAACTCTGCAAAAAAAGCACGGAGTAAGTACTCCGTGCTTTTGCGTTAGTCCTCCTCGAGATCACGAGTCAGATTGGAGGGCAGAAGGTACGGTCTTTGTTCCTGGTCGCTGGGTCGTTCCCGGATCTGCAACCGAAGCCCTAGCGCGATCTCCATCAGCTGTTCTGCCGTGAAGATCGCTTTACCCAGACAGGCGCCGTCAAGTTTGACGCCTTTCAGGTTGGCGGTTCGTAGATCTGCGCCGTACAGACAGGTTCCCACGAGCATTGCATCTTCCAGATCCGCATCCCAGAGCGTTGCGTATGTTAGATTTGCGCCCGTAAGATTCGCATCCATCAGGCTGGCCTCTCGTAGGTCGCACCGTAGCAGTGATGCATTCCACAAGCTGACGCCTGCAAAGTTCACGCCATAGAGATCCCATCCGGACAGATCTACGTGATTTAAATTGATGGGATGCGCATACTTTTCGCGGTAGGAGTTGAATGCGAGTACGTCCTCGTTCAAGAGCTCCAGTAGTCCGCGTTCACTGATTTTGATCGTTGAAAGGTTCGCCATGACGCAGTCAATTAAACACGATGAGTCTACATCGTCAACGCATACAAAGCACCCCGCCACTTGAGTTCGTGACGGGGTGTAAGTCAGTGCGACCATCTACCGTTTCTTCGGTGGTTTCGGCGGCTTCGGCAGTGGCGGTGGGACCGGTTTGCCCTCAGAAGCGCGCGCTCCCGAATCCGGATTTTTCGCCACGCCTGAGAGGCAATCCAGCTCTGCCAGTGCCGTTCGTACCGCTTTTGCCGCATGGGGATCTTTCTTTAGCATAATTCTGGAAAGTTGCTTGCCAAGAAATTTCGTCGTTGCCTGTTCGGCATTGGCGAAATGCTCCACCTTGTACGTCATGGGGTCGATCTCCACGATCGCTTCGATGAGCACGTCCCTCAGTGGGGTTTCATCACGGATCTCCTTGAGCTCAAGCGTGCCGCTGGAACGCAGCAACGCGATGAGCGCAGGGACGCGGGAGTCGATGATGACTTCCTCTGCGATGATGAGCTCTCCGTCCTTTGCCTCATCCACGCGAATGTCCGAGGCTTGAACGTCATTGGCACCGGAAGGAGTATCATCCGGTTCGTCGTCTCCGGGGTCAAAGATGCCGT
>WJLE01000082.1 GCA_014728655.1 Candidatus Uhrbacteria bacterium | reverse complement strand
GTATAGGTGACTGTCAAATCTATCGTCTGTCCTTCCGTGTCAGCGTCTGTCTCTACGGCCTGATTCGCCGTGCACTGAAATGTCAGCTTACCATATTTATAGGTTTGAATCCGTCCGTAAAAAATTCTGATGAAATCGGAGAAAATAAAACCGGGATAGTCGAACCCTTGAAACAGATACAATTCCCCATTGATAAATTTTTCACGACAGGCAATCTCTGTAAATAAGCCAGAGGCATTGTCAAACATTAACGTGCAAGAGTCCATGACTGTTTCTTGCAGGGCTTGTGTTACATCCTCACTGTTTTGAGACGCGGCTTGTCGGTACTCTCCGAAGCTCAGAACATACGCGCCAGACTCAATAATGTTTGGCAGCGTCGTCCCGACTTGCTCTGGTGTTGGCATCTGCTTGCCAAAGCACCGGAGTCCGTAATTTGTGCCGATGTATGCCAAACACAACGGCTTAGCCCCTGCGAGCCGTGCCTGAAAATAGCGGTCAGTCGTGATAATCATGCGTAATAAACCAGGTATGTGATGCCGTTATACTCATAATCTTCCTGCTGTGTAAGCCCTATCTTTTCAGCGAGATGTCGCGAGATCATGTCGTGTTCAGCGGCATACCATGACATATCAGGATGCTTTTCCCGGAATGCCTCTGCTGCCCGTGTTGCGTGCCCGTGTTGCCGAAAGTCAGGATGGATGTAAATCAATCCCATCCCTGGCCGTCCGTCCCTAATTCGTGGGGAATAAAACCCAACATACTCCCTGTTCATCCCGGTAATCGGCGTTATCGGGCGTGTTGCCAAAAACGGCGCCCCGGTCTCCCCACAATAGGCGTGTATCAATTCAGCTAATGTCATGTCTTGACCACCTCTGCGAAGGTCATCGACACCCCACTATTGAGCAGATATGCCCGGAACACCCGCTGAAACTCCCCAATGTTTTGCCACCGCATGAGGCGGATCTTTTCGGTTTCGTCGGAAAACAAATGGACCCACAACGGCGAAATCTGTTTTGTCGTGGCGTCAATCAGGTTCTCTTGCACTCCGATAAGCGTGTCTACGTCATTGTTTGAAAGCACTTCCGGGAAATTCAAATTCCACTGGCGCTGCTGGGCGTAATAGTAATCGCGCTGAACGCCAACCTCACTCTCATTCTGTTGGGCCTTCAGAGAGGCGACTTCCACACTGCCCCACTCTGCGTTTTCAGCTTCTAGCTGAGTGTACGCGAAGAGGCCGATATTCCCCACTTGAATATACCCGTCTGTGTTGGTTGGATCATCAATATAGAAGCGCCAGTACCGGTAAGACTGCGAGAAGTAATGTGACAACAGGTCAACGATGCTTGTGAACGTATACGAAAACGCCGGAGACGCCCATGAATCAGCCGTATGCCCCTGAATCTTGACCGTCGCAGAGTCGGTTAAATTGTGGTCATGCAAAATCGCGGCTGTGATGCTCTGTGCACTGCCTAAGTCAATCACAATCGTCTCATCGTCAACTCCTGTGCTCTTCCAGTAGGTTTGGCGGTCTCTGTCAAGCATCTTTCCCGGCCCATATTGGGCTTTCGCAACAAAGTAGAAGTCGTCATCCTCTTCAAAGTCATCACCGACACCTCCCGTCCAGGAGACCGATAACCCCCCGCCTCGGCCATCGGCGGAAAGCGCATAGGCCGGGGTTTGGACGGTTGTCACTGCACTTTCTTCCCATGTGCCGCTTGTGGTTTGGTCTGTCCGCCAACGGAAGGTCGCCTGCCCGACTTCCTTCCCGCTACTCACATCATCAATATTCAGACGATACCGTAGATTCACCGCGGCGGCAAAGTCCCCCGCGACGCTCATCGACGCGACGCCGGAGCCGGACTTCACGACGCCGGACGTGTCACCGGTTGCCTGAGACGAAACGGTCAGCATCGTCGCACTCGTGATTTTATTCGAGGCAAGGAGTCGTAAGGGGCCATACGCCATAATACATTATCCTTTAATAATCTGTGTCGCCATCTTTGATTGCCGTTGCGTAATTTGCCGGACGTACCGGTTTTTGCTGCTTTCATCCACGATATTTTGCCCTTTGAATGTGATATTTGTCACATGTGACACCGCTGATGAGCCGCCAGCCTGTTTGTATGATGAGTCCGATCGCGTAGTTGGCCCCTTCCCGCCATACCGATGAACGGGTTCTTGTCGCGGAGCCTGGGCTGCCACCGGAGGCGGGGCTAACCGGGCTTGCATCCGTTGCTGCCGTTGCCGAAAGGCAGTGTGTGAGAGCGTCTCTCCGGTCGTCATG
>WJLE01000081.1 GCA_014728655.1 Candidatus Uhrbacteria bacterium | reverse complement strand
GGCATTTTATTTTTATGGTGATGTTTCCGGTTTGATTGGGGGTTCCGGGTTCTGAATATAGACATCGTAAAACGCTTTTACACTGGCAAGAAGGTCACGAATCCAAAAATGATTAATATCGCGATAGGTATTACGATCGGCCACGTACCCCGTCGCTTCCATCCCCAGTTCGTTGCAAAGGAAGAGGGCGCGTGCAAGATGAAAACGTTGGGTGACGACGACGGCTTCCCGGATGTGATATGACTCGATTGCGCGTTCGCAGGATTCATACGTTCGGTAGCCCTGTCCGTCCGTCAGGATATCTTCGCGCGGCACGCCGGCCTCTTCGGCCACGCGTACCATCACGCTAACCTCATCGTTGTGGAATGCACCATCGTCACCTGTCATGAGCAGTTTCTGCACCAGTCCTTCCTTATAAAGGCTGACGGCGCTAAGGATGCGATCGTTCAGAGCATCTGAGGGGGTCTGATTCTGTCTCACGCTGGCACCGAGGACGATTGCAACTTCTGCCGGTCGAACGTTGGATCGTTCCGTCTGTACGCGGTGTAGACAGAGCAGCTGCACAACCGTAACGGCGATGACGATGACTCCGCAGCTGATCGCAAACAGAAAGCCGATCAGTGCCCACGGAAAATGGTAGCGCTGCTGCATGTTCTGTGCGGATGCTGGAAGGGATGTGCGATACATGGGACCCGGGACCTAGTCATCGTCTAACGGCGAATCGATCTGTATGGGTTCAATGTTATTGGATTCTCCAGTAATACGCAAAACGTCCTTATCTACCTTCACGAATTCCTTGGACGCCAGCCTGTACTGATTCACGGCCGTACCCAGATGTTTTCCAACGCTCGTGAAATGCTGGTCATAAGCGGCAAGGTGTCGGTTCAGATCCATCACACGCTTCCGAATCTCCTGCGCCTGTTCCTCGATCCTTAGTGCCTTTAGTCCTTGCAGGACCGTCTGTAGGTACGCGAGGAAAGATGTTGGGGAGACGATGATCACTCTCCACTTCCCTGCGGCGCGTTGCAGGATATTCTCACTGTCTTCCTGAATGGCACCGATCTTATTGATCAGGAGATCGTAATAGATCGCTTCATGCGGAATGAACATGAAAGCGAACTCCATGGTCCCCTCCTCCGGCCGGATATATTTAGACGTCTCCTGAATGCGTTTTTTTAAATCGCCGATAAACAGTTTTGCCAACTTCTCTCGTTCCACCGGATTCTGTTCTTCGATCATCCGGTTGTAGTTTTCCAGGCTGAATTTTGAGTCGATCGGGACGATCTTGTCCCGTACAAAGACGGCTGCATCTACGATCTCTCCGTCTTTAAAACCGTATTGCATCTTGTAGCTTTCCGGAGGCAGAACATTCTGTAACAACGTCTCCAGGTAATACTCCCCTAGGATCCCGCGTTGTTTTGGGCTCTTCAGCATGTCCTGAAGATTCTGCAACTGATGCGTAACGTCCAGAACCTGTTTGGACGTTTCTTCCATGCGTGTGATTTTTTCCGTCACATCCCGGACAATATTCGACGTCGCGGCAAAGTTTTGGCGCACGGCCTTATGCGTATCCCCCATGCGCTCGTCCAAGGACTTGGACAGTTCGTTAATTTGGTTTTGTAGGAGGATCATGGACTGTGGATCGATGCGATTCGGATCTTCCGCCTTCTGTTTTGTGAGTTTTATGATCAACCAAAACACTCCACCGCTAAGCGCAACGAGTAGTGTGATGATCAGTAGCATTGCAATCGATACCGATTCCATAGACCGTGAGCGTGACACGGCATCTCGGACCGCGCAAGCACCACCGATCCGCAACAAACAATGCGAAATACTTCCTCCGCAATTCGTCATTTTTACTTATCCCCATCCCCCGCTTCACATCTCAAAACCTTACTGATATTTTTGACGCCGATATCAAAATGCAACAAAAAATCGCCATCATATGTCACGCATCGTAGTTAGCGACCCCACGGACCTAGAAACCGAAGAGTGGGATCCGCAGGGTCTGAACAGCATCGATAAAGACGAGCTGGAATCCTTCAGCTCCGCTGAAGAGGAGGAAGAGGAGTTGGTCGAAGAAACGACCGAGGAAGAAGAGGAGGAAGAGGAAGAAGAGGTCTCAAGTGATCTGGATCGCGACGGTCTGATCGAGTTGGAAGAGATGGAGCTGAGTTTGCGCGCAGAGGAATCCATGCTCGATTTTGCCATGGTCGGTGAGGAGGATTAGAAGCGACAGTCACAAACCATAAAACGAAGCGGATCGCTTCGTTTTTTTAACCGATGCGTGTTTCTTTCAATCGATCCCAATCCCAGGTACGTCCCTGGTTACGTTCCATTTTTTCCGCGATCTCCTGTTCCAGGTCTATCTCGAAGATTCCAGCCAGATGAATGGTTCGGATCAGGACATCTGCGAGCTCTTCTCGAAAACCATCTTTCCCATCCATATGCTGTTTACGATAGGCCTCAAACGCTTCGGAGAGCTCGGTATGGATGAGAGCGATCTTTTCGCCCACATTGACCATCTCCGGAGTAGTTCCGAAGCCTTTTTCCTCCGCGAGTTTTAGAACGGCCTGCTGTAGCTCTTTGATAGTCATATGTATGGTTATTGGGAGAAAATGAGTGTTTAGTCGAAAAGGGTGTTCCCGCTTTTCGGGACAGGTCCCCGTAGCGGTTTGATCCCCCCGTTCCACTTTGGATATATCAGACGATGAGCCAGATCCAGCCGATAAGGGGTCGTAGGTTGAGCAGGAACTAGCAACCGGAATGGTTGGAGTCGTGCAGTCTACGAACGGTGATGCTCATCATCGGTAACAGTAAGACGAGCGTATAGATAGCGGTCAGCGTAACTGACGCTTGAACGAGGTTGAGTTGCTCATCTGCGATCGATAGGAGGATTAGGATACCGCCATTGATAAACATAAAGATCCAGAATTCATTCAGACTAGCTCGACCGCTAAAGACTGCAAATTACTAATGCTTGGAAATAGTAAAACAAAGGACGAAATTTAAAAAAAGAGCTGCCCGGTGGCAGCTCATGATTGCCTCTTAGCTTTGCTGGGGAGGCTCCTCCGGATCCGCAGGCTCTGCAGGTGGCATTTTCGCTGCAGGAGGGGTTGGAGCGGGCGCTTCCGATGGCGATTGCATGGGTTGACTCGCCTGCTCGGACGCGGGCTTGGATTCCTTTATTCCAAACAGTTTTTTGAGAAAAGACATAGGTTGGAGCATTATGTTTACCTAAGCAGGTATACTCCAGACAGCCAGAAAACGCAAGTGTTTAGCCCAGTTGATCCTGAAGGAGTTTGGATACGCTCTGATGTGTAGACCAGCTGCGTGACAAGGACCTGTAAAGTGAAGCACACTCCGGATAGGGTTTGATTTTCTTTGTTGCATGCACGAGTTTCATGTATGGCTCCCAGTTTTCAATCACCGTATTGAAGGCTTCCGAAAGTTGCCAGATGTATTCCGTAGGCTTCCCGCTGATCCGTGAGGATTCTCGTAGTCGGAAGCGATGGTACAGATATGCGAAAAACATGAAATGCAGCATCTCATGCGCAATCGTTGATAGGGGGTCATGGCCACTGCAGTCGTATGGGAAAAAGAATTCCCGCCTCCGGATATCGCGCGGGTACATCCGGAAGATGGATGCTGTGCCGGTATAATCCCCTTCCGGCCAAGGATGATGATCAAAAATCCGGTTCGTGAGTTTGTAGAATGCGTTTTCAAATCTCTTCCATCGCTTTTTTGTTAAGGCAACCCCCTTTGTGATTTTTGGGAAATGATCGTCGTAGTATTGTTTTGTGTACGTTGTTATGTGCCGGTCCTTTGTTCTGGTCGGGACATCGTTATCTAACACGACGTGCAGTTCTTTTGGAAAGAATCGTTCCTGATATTTTCCATATCGTAAAAAGGCTTTGGCCATTTGGAGGTCCGCCGCTTGATCTACGCGCAGGATGACATTCGGATCCATCGTTCAATGATTTATGACGCATCCGCCTTCTTTTCACAAATTGAAAGAAAATTGCGGATCAGTCGCGACCCATTCGCCCCGGACGCTTCCGGATGAAACTGAAATCCGTAAATCGGTTTTGCGCGATGGCGCATCGCTTCAACGGCACAGCTATCGGATGTGGCGATTCGGATAAAGGATTCGGGTATTCGATCGACGCACTCACTGTGATTTTCATACAATTGCAGTTCCTGATGCACCAGTCCGTGGAAGATAGGGTCCCTTGGCTTCAACATGGTGACGCGTTCTGTTCGCTTAACGCGTTTTTCGAGTTTTTGCACGGAGCCGCCATATGCCAGGGAAAGAATTTCGTGACCTAAACAGATGCCCAATACGGGAACTTGCAGCACCATGAGCGCGATGAAATTATTGGAAATACAGTGTTTGTAGATCGCCGCATCTCCTCCGGAGAGGATGAGACCCTTGATGCGGTTAAGCTTAGGAATATCCAGTCGTTCGTTGTAGCGAACCATTTGGTAAGGTATACGTTCCGTTCGCAGTTGTTTGCCGATGTTCCGAACGAGACGGCTTTGATTATTGATGATTAGGATCATATTTTTAGAGATAGCGGACAAAGGACCAAAGCACGCCCGTGGCCAATAGGAACCAGGCCAGACCCAGCGTGGCCCAAACCCTCCGCCATTTCATACAGTAGACCATGGCTGCGCCATAACCGAAGAGTGGTAGTGCGAATGTGACCGCATGATCATTGCGGTCCGCGGCCTTCAGATCCGTATTCCCTCCCAGGTGTGTGAGTGCAGCAAGTCTCAGGATGAACGGGAATACCAGCAGCGGGATTAGGATGGGAAGCGGGATGACATCGATGACCTCCTCCAGGATCGTGGTCATAACCTCTACGAACCGGTCCGCCATAGAGCGGAACTCCAGCGTGCGTAACACGCCTTCCAGTGTTTGTGGAAGGAAGGTTGTGAACAGGATGACGGGGGCGAACAAGCTCCAAAATGCCCAACGCTTCCAAATGTACCAGTACCACATGGAGGCCAAGGGGTTGATGATGAGAGCGAAGATCCAGAGCCCGCGCCTCGAAACGGGCGTATGAGGCGTTGTAGAGGCGTGGTAGAGAGCCCAACCCCAAAGGATACCCATGAGCACTCCAAACAGGAGCAGGGCGTAAAATAGGAGCGTGAGGAGGAACATGTCTTAGAAGCGGACCTGAATGTCCAGCTGGTTGATGTTCATCGCGTTCAGCTCCTCGTTGTACGGAAGGCGTTCGTCCCACTCCTGTAGGCAAAACAGCTTCTTGCCGAGTGCAAATCCCATGCCAAGTTGCAAAAAGGTATTCGGACCGATATAGCCACGATAGGCCAGGCGCTGTTCGTCGTTTACGGCCAGAATCGTATCGCAGGAGTTGATCTCGTCAAACATGCGCCGCATAAATTCTGCTTTTTCCTGCATGCGATCCGTAAACCGATTTTCGGAGACATCAACCGGAAGAAGGACTTCATGGCCACGTTCCTCCAATTCTTTCGAAAGTTGCTCCATACGTGCAAGATTTCGCATGGAGCCGACGAGACAGACG
>WJLE01000080.1 GCA_014728655.1 Candidatus Uhrbacteria bacterium | reverse complement strand
TTAAATTCAGATAACCACTGAACAATATTTTGGACAGGTGTAGGCAACTTCGTTAGCCAATCATTTAACATGTTGCCAGTTTGCACAGTTGTGAGAACGTATTGTGCGATAGGAGTAATCACTTGGCCTATACGCTCAAACACTGCTACGGCTAACGGACCAACACGGTCGATGAATACCGACATTATACCTTTCCAAGCCGTGAGTGTAGGGATCAGCGCATCAGCAACCCTAATCTTGAGCGTTTCTACGTTACCCTCAAGAGCCTCTGCTTGCCCAGCTAGAGTCGAAGCTTGCTTCGCCGCAGCTGTCTGAATGTCAGTTGCATTGGCCGTCGCCTCTGCCATGTCTACATAACCCTCAACGCCTTCATCCAACATTGTGATGAGTGCATTCATGCCATAGGTACCCGCGACAGTCTGGAGGAATTGTTGACGTTGCGCCTGCGTCATATCCTCTGTGGCTATCTCGAATTGACCGATGATCTCGCCCAGCGAGAACATATTGCCTTCCACATCATACAGTGAGATACCTTGTGCCTGCAGCGCATCCTGTACCTTCGGCGTTGTACGCATCAAGTTTGTGAACATGCTTTTGAGCGCGGTGCCTGCCTCTGCACCGCGCATACCGCGCGTGCTTAGTATTGAGAGCGCGTTATTTACTTCTTCAAGGCTAAAGCCAAAACTGGAGGCGGTAGGACCAACGTTAATGAGACCATCGCGCAGGTCGCTGACTTCAGCAACTGACGCATCAGCAGCCATAACGAAGTTATTCATTGCAGCGGTAATGAACTGCGCACGCTCCTCTTCCGTCTCCAGTTCTGCACCGAATGAGGCTAGCGTAATAGCCGCCAAATCGGACGCCTCTACCATATCAAGCTCTGTTGCAGCTGCCAGATCAATGGATGCGCGCAGAGCGCCACCAAGTTGCGCTCCCTCATCCATATAACCGTTGACGTCACCCATGACCGCTGTGAGTGACAGACCACTTTTAAGCAGGCCAGTCATTGCATCAGCGGCCCCTGTCGCGCTAACGCCTAGTAGGCGCGTGTCGCCACCGACCTGGAGCGCAATCTCCGACAGGTCTTCAAGAGCAACGCCTGCATTTTGAGCAGCCGCTTTACCAGCCAACTTCAAGCGCGTGGTCATTGACTGGAACTCCATACCGAGTTGGATGCTTCCGCCAACAAGGCCTGCAACCGCTTGTGTTGCAGAGCCAATGCCTTTTAGGAATACACCAGTGACTGCGGCCGTGACTCCACCAACGGCACCTGCGAGGATGCCGAGTTGCCCAGCTCCCCGCTCCCCTGTATCTCCGATGCCCTGCATGGCACGATCCCCTCGCCGAATACCGGCAAGGAACTCTTTGAAATTCTCATTGATCCAACGAAGACCTGCTTGCTCTAGCGCCATTTATTTCCTTTTATCAGCAGCCTTTTGCCGAGCTTCTTCAGTGTGCAGATTGATAAGTTTCTTGATCTGGTGCCATGCAATCAGTTGCGCTTGAAACCGTTTGGGATACTCATCTAAACTTTGCAATTCATCCAGTGTTGCGCCCGCATCTATGGCAGCATCCCACAGTGGATACAGATAGTTATCAAATGTGATACCAGTATTAACCGCGCCTTTGACGCCTACGTCTTGAATAGGATATCCGTACCGTTTAACTCCGAAACCTGTTGGTAACCTCCTCCACATCTGTTTGGGCTAAGCCGGCCTGCTTACCCAGATTAATCAAGTCTTGAGTTCCAACTGCCACATATTTTTTAAATGCAAGATCGCGCTCATCCGGGTCTTCAAAGTCAATATCTGATAGGTCAATGTTGCCACGTTTTTCTAAAAACTTGAGCCTACTTATCCATTTTTCATCTTCAGGAATATCAAGCTCTAGTCCAAAGACAAGTAATGCTTCCATCGCCGCGATAGCGCGCTTTCGCTCTGCAACCTCACACGCCTTTATATAACCCTCGTCAGTTGGATTATCCTCTTCGCGCCCCTTATCCTCATTATACCATTTTGGAATATCTGGCATCGGAATGGTGGCTGCGATATCGTCAATGAGCGACGCACCCACAGGCACCATTCGTGCTTTATATCCAGTACTGAGTATAACAACCCCAGACTCGTCTTTCTCATCCTCATTTTTCTTATATTCAACAGCAGGTGAAGTCATCGTTTTATGCCTTTCCTATGAGTAGAACACCATCGTTCGCAGCATCTTGCGCCGCAAACACTGCAATATCAACATCTTCCTGGCACGTAGCCAGTGCATTGATCGTGGTAGAGCTCCCCGGCAAACTGCCAGCACCTTCCGGCAATTTAACCCAATCATAACCAGCATCAAATGTGCGCCATGCCGATCCACTTCCACCGGCTGCACCAACAACGTAACCGATACTCTCAGAAGCGAACTGAATATCGTTGATGCCAGTCGGCGCTGTACCCGGTAATGCCTTAGCGGTCCAGTTATTACCACTATCTTTTGTATAGTAAAGATTGCCCGCATCATCGCCAACCCACCACTCAGACAAAGAACGCATCCACACAGTAGTTAGGTTATTGCCACCACCTGTAGCGTTTGTTGCCTCCCATGTTTCCCCGTCAGTCGTGTAGATAATTGTATCATTTTCCCCGACTGCAACGGCGCGATTGTCAGATAATGCGTGTATAGCATTTAGGTTTTCACCGCCCGCTGCTACGCCAGCATCCCGTATCACAACACCCAACGATGGATCGTTCATGTAATAAACGTAGCCGCCATCACCCACAATCCAAGCCCCGACACCGACGCTCCAAATGTCATTCGGCCCGGACCCAGATACAAATCCGACCGTCGTCTCTTCCCAATTCAACGCTGTGCCTGCAAGCACGTAACTTTTTAACTTATATGACGCACTTCCAGCCGCGTTGCTGACAACTACCAGATAGTTGCCAAGGCATGCGATAGCGTCAGCGATCTGCCCACTAGTGAGTGTGACGATCTCATCACTGCCCCAGGTATTGCCTTCATCGTCAGAGTAGACGATATCCGGGGCCGTGCCTGGCGAACCGAGTAATCCACCCTGTAATACAAACATGTCATTGCAGCCTTCTGAATATTCATTACAATCGCCACACGTGCGATAATCACAGATCACAGCATCTGTAAGCTGATTGATGACCACATCGGGAGCTCGCTCCTGAATCGTGAGCGGAACCGTCTCGTACACTTCTGCAATCGTCAGATCAATAGTTTCCATGATTGCTGCGTTCTCATCTGACTGAATCGCGCCCAGGTCATCCGTACTGTACGATGTCAAATGCACGTTCTCGTAGATGATTGCCTTGGTGAATGCATTGAAAACTCTTGGATCCGTGCATTTGCCAAAATGAACGTGAACATCTGCCGGACAACGTTGTGCTGCTAGTTTCAGCAAAGTGCTTTTAGCGTCTGAAGCATAGCGCAAAACAAGTGACGACGATGCGTCTTCTTCTGCGCCTTGTGTGCGAGCTACTACATCAAACTCACCATACACCTCTTCCGACGGACACTCCTCACGCTCAACGTCTCCAAAACTCTTGTCAAGGCTACCCGCAGAACCACAAGCTTCATATTGCGGTCTATGCTCCGGCCCAGCACGGCCCGGAATAATATATACCCTTGAAAACCCAGATTTCGCTACCGTAAATTTTCCAGCCATGTCCTTTAACCTCCCATTTGACGGAACCGACTCTTCACCGCCGAACATATCAACAAATCCCATTGCTCACCCACCATCTTTTCATCTACCATTTTGCATCGATATCCTTGCCTTCTGTATTCGACGCCGATGGCACAGACAATGTGCCGGTCACCTCTCTCCACTCTGCCGTATCAACTGTATATTCCCAAACATGTAATCCGTCTACCGCAACAAGTCGAATATAAATACGCCCAACACTTGCG
>WJLE01000079.1 GCA_014728655.1 Candidatus Uhrbacteria bacterium | reverse complement strand
GGTAACAGGTCTACCTGGGTTGCGCGAAACACGTCCGTGTCACTCATGTCAGTTCAGTTCGTCGTAGTTAAATGCTTCTGCAAATTGTAGGAGCTCTTGTTCACTCCAGCCCAGGCTTCCATCGATCTGGATCAAAAAGCGCTCTCTATATAGATAGGTAAAAGAACCAAATCCATCTTTTAGACCTTCCGGATCATAGGTATATTGAATCCAAGCATCAACACCGTTTAACTCCGTTTGTTTACGGTATCCATCCTCGGAAACAAATTCCGTTAGTGAATCCACAAACGCACTGATCACCGGAATGCCTCGGGTGTCAATGATCGTTGTTTGAATTCGGATCTCACTCCCCTCTTTTTGGTATAGATACGTTCGCTCAACAGAGGTGTACTCCGTTCTGGTGCCGTCTGGTAATGGAACCGGATTGAACCGTTCTACCGGCTCCGTTGCAGTTGTATTTTTTAGATCATATGGATCCGGGAATGCGCGAACCAGTTTAGCCGTGTTGATCTGGGGGGTGATCGTTGCATCCCTGCCACCGGTAGATGCTTTCGCCCCCTCTAAGTTTGGATCGATGTGTACCGGTGCAGATTCCGGCGCTTCCACATACTCCGTTTGCTCAAAACATCCCGCTCCAAACAATAGTGCGGAAGTGATGAGCAGATACGTTAACAGGATGGATTTCATGACTGTCACGGTTGCCACAGTTCCGTATCCGGATGCGTGGCCACCCAACTGAACCAGAAGGACTCACTTGCGGGTAGGAGTTGTCCTCCGGTACTGGTGACGGCGCGAAGCGCATTCAGCTCCTCGTCCCGTTCTATAAAGATCGTAGCATTTCCGATCGTATCCTTAAACGGGGCTGCGGCTTTTGCCTCTTCAATGGGATAGGCTTTTGCTACACCCTGATAAATAATCGTAAATACAGGCTCTTTTACAGGTAGTCGCTGGTCATCCAGCGCCTGCGGGAAGAGCGTACCATCCGTTTCATCATATCCCTCATAGGGATCTGTCAGATACCTGGAGGGTGCGTAAAGCATGTTCTTCAGGATCCGTAGATTCGATGTATCGTTAAATTCTTTTTTGATATCCTTCCATTTGACATGGAGGGATGGAACGATCTTTAGCTCCGTACCGGTCAAGGGGCCCACAACGGCCTTCCCAGCCGCTTGAGACCACAGAGAGGCCTGTTCCGGGTCTCTGTTGTACATGAGGAGGTTGTTCTGATAAAGCTTACCGCTAACGCCAAACTCTACTGCGCTGCCGTTTACTTCGCGTTCATAGACGACTCCGGTCCTGCAAAGCGGGCAGTACGTCACCATGATCGGGAACCCGTTGAACGTATCGTTGACAATTTCATGCCAAACCAAAATCTGGAACGGGTAGTAACGTTTTTCGCCGTCCCGTTCAATCAGAATCCCCAATCCTTCGTCATCAAGATATTCGTCCGCCTCTTCCAAGGTGCCGAAGATCGGCTTGTCGATTGATGGAATTCCGTCTTTCATGGGCCCTCCCTCACGAATTTCCGTAACATTAATTGAGGACTGCAATCCCTTAACCTGTCGAAGCTGTACCGCACTCAAGTCCGTAATGTCCCTAGAGGGAAGTTCGATATCCGATTCGGAATCCGTAGAGGCTCTCGGTTGAACGGAAGGGCTGGAAACGCAACCTGCGCCGATCACAAGGAATGCGGCGCAGGTTAGGAGCGTTGAACGAAGGTAACCTAATTCCATATCAGTATGTAGCTTGCTCCTTAATCCGGCGATGACGCCGTTTAGTATAAGCGCGATCTACTTGCTCTTCTTCTTGTTTCCCTCCTGGACTTCGGAGAGCTCTGACTTGATTAGCTTCCACTTGCTGAGGAGGTGCTTGCGCAGCGCGGGGATTTCAGTCTTAGCTAGTTTTCTTGACTTCACATAATATTCAAGCACCGTATCTATAGCCTCCTCATACGCGCTTTCGGTCATCTCCTTTTTCTTTTTAAACTCTTTCAGTAATTGTTTTTCAATTTGTTTAGCTTTGGTCTGGAGGTTCTTTGCCATCTTTTTTCCTTCTTTTGAGGACATAAAGATACCGGCAGCAAGACCGAAAACCGCTCCTGCGAGTAGGGCTTTACCCATGTGTGAATTCTTCTTTTTAGACTTGTCGTTTGGCATAAGTATGATGTGAGAATTATATAAATACAGTATAGCGGGTATGTGCTCCTAGGAACAATAGGGCACGGGGCTGCGATCCATTACTCATAGCGAAGAGCGTCAATCGCTTGAAGCTTGGCAGCGCGATTGGCGGGCAAATAACCAAACGTAATCCCGATCAAACAGGAAACTCCAAACCCTAGCGCGACGGCGTCCCAGGGCATGGCGAACGCCCATCCTTCCTGATAATACCCGAGGAGGGTCAGTCCGGACCAAGAGAGCAGGACGCCTGTCACGATGCCAAGCACTCCGCCAACGATGGTTAGCGTTGCCGCTTCCAGTAAGAATTGGTTACGAATGTTCGCACGTCGTGCGCCGATTGCTTTACGAAGTCCTATTTCACGCGTGCGCTCTTTCACGGTGACGTACATAATATTCATAATCCCAATGCCACCCACCACAAGTGAGATCGCGGCGATAGAGCCCAGAAGAATCTGAAGGATCGTACCAATACTCCCGGCGCGTTCTTCCACATCCTCCTGACTGCGTACGATAAAGTCATCCTTCGCGAGTAATCCGAGCGGGTTGTTAATGTTGTGCTGATCGCGCAATACCAAGCGAATTTCATTTTTTGCGTCGGAGACGTTTTCGATGTTCGTTTTAACAAGCATGACGGTCAGACGGTCTTGGCCTTCGTTCCGCATGAGTGTTGTAAACGGGACATAGATCTGATCATCAACGTTAGAGAAAAAGCGGGTACCTCCGGGGGCCAGGATACCAATCACACGATAATTGAATTTTCCTAACTTCATGCGTTTTCCAATAGGATCCTCGAGCCCGAAAAAATCATTACGGACGTTTTCTCCGAGCACGGCTACGCGGCTGTTTAACGCAACATCATCCGACGAAAGAAAGCGTCCCTCCGACATCTCGGCGCTGTAGATGTCGATGTTGTCCTCGGTCACACCTGAGATTTCAACAAAGCTGCTTCGCCCCCCATAGGTGACGACATCACGAGTGAAAAAATTTGCATCTACAAGACGTGTCCAGCTGCGTTGCTTTAAGGCATCGTAGTCATCCTTTGTAAGCGTTTTTTTCACCGTTGGGTCCGGGCCGCCGCCCGCGCTGCCGTCCCCCTTCCCGTTTCCGACGATGATGAGATCCGATCCAAATGTGGTGATCTGCGCCAGAATGAAACGCTCCGTTGCCTGACCCACAGCAAGCATCATGATCACGGATGCGACTCCAATCACCATTCCCAACATGGTTAGAGATGATCTTCCGCGTTTGCGATACAGGTTGCGGATGGCCAGTTTTTCGTACTCCAATGCCTTCATACTATTCGTAGCGCATTGCCTCAATCGGGTTGATTTTAGCCGCTTTCCGTGCAGGAGCATATCCGAAAAGGATTCCGATTGCCGTGGAGAAGCCGATCCCTAACAGCACCCCATAGGTGGAAAGCTCAAAGACCCATCCGTCCTGGTATTGCAGGATGATTTGGATCGCTATCCAAGTAAACAGGGTGCCGATAAACATGCCCAGCACTCCTCCGACAAAGGTCAAAAAGACAGCTTCCATTAAAAACTGTTGGAGAATGTCCTGTGTCCGTGCTCCGATCGATTTACGTAAACCGATTTCCTTGGTTCGTTCCGTAACACTCACATACATAATGTTCATAATTCCGATCCCTCCGACCAATAAAGAAATCATGGCAACGGCGACTAAAAAAATTTGCAGGACACCCGTAATCTCTTCTGTAACCGATTCCGCATCCTCTTGTGTCAGAACGCGAAAATCATCATCCTCCGGATCACTGATATTGTGTTGATCTCGTAATATCTGCTGAATGTTCGCTACCGCATCATTGCTTTCCAATTGCGTCTTCATCACAAGCGCCATGACATGGTCCTTGGCGAATATCGTCATGGCCGTTGTGAACGGAATATAGATCTGTTTATCCACCTCTCGCAAGAACCTTGTACCCCCGGACTCCATCACGGCAACGATTCTGAATTTTTGATCGTTAATCTCCACCTGTGCTCCGATCGGATTATCGAAACCAAAGAGTCGATCCGCCACTTCAGAACCAAGTACCGCAACCCTTCGTCGGGAGTCTACGTCGGTTTCATCAAAGAAGTAGCCGCTTGC
>WJLE01000078.1 GCA_014728655.1 Candidatus Uhrbacteria bacterium | reverse complement strand
GCATATGGCCTTAACTACGATAGTCCTACGCCAAAAAGATGTCAACGAAGTTCAGTAAGGTTGCCATTCGCGGGTATTCGTAAAACAAATCGCAGACTTGACTGACTGCCTAGTATCCTTGACAAAAACCTAAAAACGTGCTATGGTACGTTCTTAAAATTAAATCCTGCTTATTCATTGAGGAGAGTGAATATGAAACGACTCGTATTTAACGTAATTGCAGCTGCAATTTCCATGACCCTGTGGATCCCACAGGTGGGACAGGCTGCACAAACCCCCTGGGTCTGGACGGATACGTCCGACACCCTTACCTACCGCGATAGCCGCCTGGTCTGGACCATGGCTCATGCGGATGGAAATTGGTTCTATTCCGATGGATTGGACCTCAATCGTGGCGGTCAAGCCTATGCCTTTGACGGCGCCAATCATCGCAATATTACACAGCAGCTTCGAAATGCGGGGCTACAACGCGTGGATGATATCGTAACGGATCAGAACAACACGGCTCTGTTCCTGCAGGATGTCGTGCGTTTTGATCACCAACTGAACATCGTTGCCTACCAGGACGGTTCCTATGCGAACATCACCAACCTCGTGAAGCCTCAACTCAAAGCCAACGAAGGGCTAAGTTCGCTGATCGGTCGAAACGGAACCTGGATGGCCGTCACCACGCACGGGCGGATCTTCCGGATCTCCCTACAGACGCTGTCCGTCCAGGAAATCGCACGACCGGACGTTCTAAACACGATGAACCTGGGCGATGAGATGCGCTATCGCGTACAACAGGGCTCTGCCGCAACGGAGTTCGGTCATCGTCTTTCGCTGCTTCCCGCGGGAAATCAGTGGGTACTCATCGCAAAGCCGGATCATGGGCCGATTCAGATCGCAACCTATGAACACGGTACGTGGAGCACAACCGCTTCCACCGAGCTGGATCGTGTCGTACACATCGCACAGAACGGAACGGATCTTCTACTGATCGACGCGAACCACGACGCATGGATCTACACGAACGGCTACCTCACAAAGCATCCTGCCATGGAAACCGAAGCAGCGATGACGTTTAAGCAACTCCATGCAAACGCGCCAATGGTGACGTCCTGGAATGGTGCCAGTTGGATGTTGATCGCGGACGGGAAGATGTTGTACCGCATCACCACACAGGTTTTTGAACACTACAGTACGACACGAGATTATTTTATCGACAGCGCCAGTAACGAAAATGGCGTGACATTGCTAGGCGGTGCGGTGTCCGAACAGGGTCTGAATGAACCCCTGTTCCCTCTAACGGCAAAGCTCGTCTACGTCTCCAACGACCCGGCTTCGGACCAGCAGATGGATGAAGAAGCGGATGACGCGCAGACGGACCATGGAACCGGAATTGCCGCATGGGAATGGATGACACCGTACATCACGGAGATGCGTACCGGTGAACAGGTGACCTATCACATCGGTTCCTGGGATGAGGACGGGATTAAGCAGATCGAGCTCTACGTGAACGGCGAAGCACTTCAGTCATGCGTACACGGTGGATCGGAGAATGCCGAATGCAGCATCACGGTGATCGCCGATGCGTATCCCGGGGATATCGACATCTTCATGAATGCGAAGATCACGGACAACTCGGATCGGTACACCTGGTCAAACGGAATGACCGTTCATCGAGTCGGCACGGGTTACGACCCCGTCGATGTCAGTGAAAACGATCCGAATGATGGAAACGCATACGAATATCCGGAACCAACTCCGGCTCCAACACCAACGCCGACGCCAGACCCAACCCCGGAACAGGAAGCAACGGCCTTCAGTGCCTGGGACTATGTGGATCAGGATAAGACCACGGTACCCGTAGATGGCGAAGCCGTGTTCCATGCAGGTGCCTGGGCTGAGAAAGGTGTAAAGCGGATTGAGATTCTTGCAAACGGCACCGTGATTAAGACGTGCACGCCATGGCCGGGTACCGGAAACCAAGATTGTTGGAAAGCGATTAAAGGTCAGGATTATACGAACGGTGCATCAATCTTTGTGAATGCACACGTCTGGGACTTTTCGGGTCAGGATCAGTGGACCGAGGGCGTGACCCTCACCGTCACCGAAGGCGCCGGGGATCCGGCTCCAACGCCGACGCCAGACCCAACCCCGGAACAGGAAGCAACGGCCTTCAGTGCCTGGGACTATGTGGATCAGGATAAGACCACGGTACCCGTAGATGGCGAAGCCGTGTTCCATGCAGG
>WJLE01000077.1 GCA_014728655.1 Candidatus Uhrbacteria bacterium | reverse complement strand
GTCAAAGGTCATGCTAACTAGCGGGGAAAATTAACCATCTTGGACAGATTACTGTCCATTCGCGTAAACGGTTTTCACTTTGTTCAATTTCTCGCCAGTCAAGTGTAGATGGCGGGCGATAAGTCCAGTAACTCCAAAATGCGCGTTTGTAACGGCGTCAACGGCGTTACGTGGTACCTGACTTGGTCCGTAAGCTGCACGATGGAGAAGGTAATGTTGTTAAACGCTCTCAAGAGCCGCTCGGTGGTCGGTTTGTCGGTTCCCTTTTTGGGGTTCTCGGCATGCAAACCGACCAACTTTTCCTGGCCTTGTTGGAGCTTGCGACGTACCACGAACTCGATCAGAGTTAAAAAGCGGACGCCCAAGCTCAATAAGTGGGTCAGCCCAGCAATCTGGTCGTCGCGTTTCACGAACAGCGGGTCTAACGACAAAGGAGCACCTTTCAGCCGATGAAAGTTGCGTTCAATCACCCACTCATCGCGATAGGTCAAGACCGCCTGTGCCACGCTCAACTCCGTATCCGGAGCGTTGGTCACGTACACCCGCCAGCCCAACGTCTGGTGCAGGTCCTCCAGCGCCTCAGTTTCGCGGCGGACGCTGGTGATTTGGTAGCGTACGGTGATCACCTCGCGCGTCGGGCGCTCCGGCCCGCCACGTCCGCGACCCACGTAGCGCGTTGCGCGTTCTTCCTGGCGCTCAAAGCTGTAGCTGAGCAATCCGACCACAGCGTGCGCTTGCAAAATCGCTTCCGCCTGCGCGACCAACTTCGCTTCCTCCCGGATTTGACGCTTTCCCGGGCCCGGCACCGGGGTCAAGGCCCGCAGTTTCTCCGTCGCGCGCTTCAAACGTTGTTCCAAGCCGCGCTGCAGCTGTTCTCGGTACGTCTCCGAGCGCGCCACGATGACCCGTTCTACCCACTCGACCGGCGAATCCTCATCCTCGGAGACCAATGGGCGCTCAATCTCGTAGCCTTCAGCGACCAACACGCGCTCACCGTCCTCGGCTTCCTTATACACAGCCTGCAGTGCCTCTTCGTCCGCCAGGGCGGCTTGGATCCCCGCTTCCAGCACCTCCGCGTTGTTACCCGACATCGGCAGCGGACACAAATAGTGCTGCCCGCGGCGTTGGATGTGCGCCCGCGTCGCCAACGCACTCATTTTGCAGTCGCCCACGAACAGCAAGCCCCTCACGTCCAACGCCTCCACCACCCGCTCGACCACCGGGATGTACAGCGGGTCGTCGGCGCGCTGCCCAGCGACCACATCCGTGACCAACGGCAGCCCCAGGGGGTCCAGCGTTCCCAGCATCACCTTGACCTGCCGCAACGCAGGGCTGTCTTTGCTGTGCCCGAACTGGAACAAACCCTCTTCGCTACCCGCGTGATAGCCCGAGACGGTCGTAGCATCAATGCGCACGCGTTCAGGCCGCAAGTCGTACACCCGCACGATGTTCTGGCTCAGCGCCGCTTCGATGGCGTGCCAGGCCTCCGGCTTGCTCAAATACTTCAGCAGCAACGTCAAACGGTCGTCCGTGAAATCGGTGTCCCGGATGTCCAATCCAGTGACCCGTTCCAGAACGGTATGCACTTGGCGCACCCAATCGCGCACCAGCAGTTTGCGATGGTCGCCCTCGGACAAGATGTGCGCCAACCAGATCGTGCCCAACCAGCCCCAACTGAGGCCTTGCTGCAATCCGTGACGCGGCAGATAGCGATCCAAGATCGCGGGCAAGCCCAGCCGTTGCAAAACGGCGAGCAACAGGACAAAATCATCAATCCGCTCATTGGTGATGCTCAACTCAGGCGTTATCATACCCCTGAGTGTACCAGTAAATTCAGGATTTAGGTTCGCATTTCAGCGAATAGACTGTGCGTTGCCCCTTATACCGTAATTTCAAGCACCTCATTATAGATAGTAGGCAAGGAGATAGACATGCGACAGATGACAAAAGTTCTCGCGTTCGTGGCACTGAGCTTCACGTTGATCACCCTTGTGCTGAGCGGCTGCGGCAGTCGAACGTCCATCATTAAGGTTGGTTGGATGGGCTCCAGCACGCTAAACAGCGTCGACTACCGCTACACTCGTTTCTCCGGCATCGAGCGGAAAACCATCCGCG
>WJLE01000008.1 GCA_014728655.1 Candidatus Uhrbacteria bacterium | reverse complement strand
GTCTTTATCTGCGGTGACCACGGGAACGCCGAGATCCTAATTAACCCTGTGACCGGGGAGTCAGATAAAGAGCATAACTTCAGCCCGGTGCCGTTCATCATTGTCAGTAATCCGTTTAAGGGACGTGCGAACCCCGGGATTATCGATAATGATCCATCTATCCTGCAGCCCGTGGGACTGCTGTCGGATATTGCGCCGACATTGCTCTCGCTTGCCGGTCTACCAATCGCTCCGGAGATGACAGGTACGAAGTTGTACTAGGTTTCGGTTTAGTATTAGGATTCGTTGTCTACAGTCTACGCTCAGTAAACCTAACCCTAATCATGTCCTGGCAGCACCTCCCCGAGCATCTCTCTCCCTACATCCTCCACACGCCTTGGTTCAGTCTCCACTGGTATGGGTTGATGTATGCGTTTGCGTACATCCTGATCTACCTGGTTGCGCGGTATCGGATGAAGAAGGAGTCGTTTACGATCACACCGGAACAGCTGGTGGGAGCAATGACCTGGAGCGTCGTTGGTCTAGCCGTTGGTGCAAGGCTATTCTACGTCCTGTTTTACGAACCGAGCTACTACCTGGCGCATCCTTTTCAGATCATCTGGCCGTTCGGAGCGGATGGATCGTTACAAGGGATCTCCGGGCTTTCCTACCATGGTGGACTCCTTGGGATCATCCTCTCTGTCATCCTCTACTGCAAAAAGAAGAAGATTCGCATTTGGGAGCTGTCAGATCTCCTCGTTCCCGTGATCCCGCTCGGCTACACCTTTGGCCGGATTGGGAACTTTATTAACGGGGAGCTGTATGGACGCGTCACCGACGTTCCGTGGGCGATGGTGTTTCCGCGCGATCCGGAACGTGCACTGCGGCATCCGTCACAACTATATGAGGCGGCACTGGAAGGGCTTCTTATTTTTATTTTTCTCTGGTCGGTTCGAAAGAAGGTACGTGGACCGCAGATGCTCGGACTCTATCTCCTACTCTATGCTGCTGCACGCATTATCGTAGAGTTCTTTCGTGAACCCGACCCTCAGCTTGGGTTTATTGTCGCAGGAGTCACCATGGGTCAGGTGTTATCGGCCGCGATGATGATTGGTGGAGTCGTTTTACTGTTTACCAAAAAGCACCGTTTGAAATAAACTGCCTCTATTCTTGGAATAGAGCTGCTATTACCCACCCTCTAACGATTCGTATTCGTGACGCTGAATGACTGTTTGGATGCATGCTGTATCCGTCTTCAGCGAGTCACCGACTGCGAGTATGCGTTCGAGGAAGACCTGATCTGCGCCACGGATGCGGGTGAGATGCGTCTGGTTACTATCGATTGCAGTGACCAAGACGTGTTCTCGCTTCACGTTTACCTCGGGAAGCCGGCTCAGGAATGTTCCACCCATGTGAGGGGTGGGCTCGAGCTGATGTACTCCGAGAGGCGCTGCTTCGATGAAGAGCGGGTCTCGGACGGATCGTGGTCTCTTAGTCATGACGGGCAGAGCCTGGCAGACGTGCGTAAGCTCATGGAAGAGATCGATCCGGAGCTGCCCGCGCTGTACGACCTCGGCAACCGCAACAGTTTTCCGAAAGAGCTGGACTGCTCAGATCCGGAGGACGAATTCTTCGTCTTGCTGCTCAGGAAGATGCTCCTTCGCTTCGCCGAAGAGCAACTGCGAGCCGCATAGGCGAGTACACCGACAACCTTCCATTCTACTCGAAAGGCCCGCGATTAGCGGGCTTTTTGAATTGCGATTGATCGATAGCATTGCATGGATGACATTTTATCCCATCAAATGCTTGAAGTAACAAAGAACCAGATCCTAGGATCTGGTTCGCGAGGTTATTCGGAGAAGCCGATGACCTGTACCTTGGGAAGGCGCTCAAAGCGTTCGAGCTTCTTTTGAACACGGTCTGATTGCGTATAGACGTACAGTTGGTCAAATCCCAGATAGGCCGCCTCGATCATCGTGTCGCCGTTCACATGGCTGAGCACGGATCCGAGTTCAAGGACCGGAATGATCACGGTGGCGGGTATTTTTCGGTCCGCCAATAGATCCTGTAGCGCTGCTTTGTTCCGTTCAAGGACGTCCCGTGCAACCTGCCGCTCCTCAAATGTGTTCGTCTCCCGACCCAAGGGGCCGTGTTTGCCCAGGTCAAATCCACGCTTCTGAAACGTGTCGTTGATCTGTGTACCGCCACCAATGCAGACAACAACAAAGTACTCCTGGGTCAAGACAGCGATGGCATGGAGTACGGAGTTCCGTTCGAACAGATCACCTGAAATCTTAATGAACACGTTCTGTCTGGGCATGAATCCTCCAAAGGTGCCCGCTCGTTTTAACAAACGCCGCAATCCGGGTCAAACACTTGACATTTTTACATTTTTCTGCTATCTTTTCGGTGATCGATACAGTACCAGTGCTTCTATCCATGTTTGCATCGTGTTACTTCGTTGAGATCATTCTCATTCATTCATAACCGCAATCATGCCGAAGAAGCTTTTTGTCGGTGGACTTCCATGGGCCGTTACGGACCAGGATCTCGCCGAGCTCTTTGCGCAGGTTGGGACGGTAGATTCCGCACGCGTCATTACAGATCGTATGACGGGTCGCAGCCGTGGCTTCGGATTCGTTGAAATGTCAACGGACGAGGAGGCACAGAAGGCAATCGATACCCTCCACGAGTCTGACGTTGAAGGTCGTACCATCAACGTTCGGATCGCAGAGGAACGTGCTCCGGATTCTCGCCCACCACGCCGAGACAACCGCTACTAATAGCGATTACAAAAACACCCCGCAATGCGGGGTGTTTTTGTTTACACGGTGGTAAACAGATCCTTATCTGAGAATCGAAATTTGGGACGTGTGGGTTCTTCGGCTCGGTACCCAACGGTCATATAGACGATCGATTTTACGTGCGAAGGGAGGTTAAGGATTCGATCGACTTCTTCGGTGTTGAACCCCTCCATGGGGCAGGAGTCGATTTGCAGCTCCGCACAGGCGGCAAGTCCAAATCCGAGCGCGATATAGGTCTGCCGCTTCGCCCATTCATGAATCCAATCATCCGTGAGCCGTTCTGCGAATCCTTGCATGTAGGCACCGTAGCCTTTGAGTGCTTCTGCATGTTCCGGCATCTGCGTCGTGGCTTTGGCGACGTACTGTGGGATACGTTCTCGTGCATCCGTTCGATAGCAGAAGATGAGTACATGGGACGCATCCGTGACCTGCGCTTGGTCAAAAGAGACCGGTTTTAGTTTAGCGCGCACGTCCGAATCTGTAACAACATACACATGGAATGGCTGTAAACCAAACGAGGTGGGTGCAGAGCGAATTGCACGAAGGATCTCGTCCAGGTCTTCGGTCCGAACGGTTTGATGAGGTGTGAATACTTTGGTGGCAAATCGCCAATCGAGTTGAGAGAGAAAAGACACATTAGTTGTAATGAGGTTCTTGAGCGGTTAGATAATCGTCGTATAGTTGTCGATTGTTTCGATAAAGGTATTCCAACAGCTTTCCGTTCTGGCGTTCCATCGACAAACCGAGCTCCTCGGCAAACTCCCGAAGTTGTTGGAACTTCCTGATGGAGTCTTCAGGATCTTGCGCAAGGATTTCCACTTCTGCAATGTCGTAATCAAAGTCCGTGGCATCAATGACGATCGTATAGGGATCGCGTTTGTAGGTCTTCCGGATCGTCGTGTATTCCGCGATGGGTACGTATCCCGCTGCCATGAGCTGATCTGTGAGTGGCGAATCGGGATCTAAATCCATCGCTTGAATGATCTCCTCGTCCGTTTCAAACTCTTTGTAATGCGTCCGCTTCTTGCCACTGGGCTCGCAGGTGCGTACGGGGTGCTTAAGTTCCCAGTGATCATTACGCTTCCGAAGCCATTTGTCTTGCATCGTCAGCAGGTAGTCTGGCGTATCGTAGTAGATATCGTGCTGTGTTTTTTGATTCAGGTACTCGGCACCCTTAAGTAGCCGCTGTTGTTGTTCGGGGCTGAGCATGAATTTTTTTTCGACTTCGATCATAGGATTGGAGGATGAACAGCGTGGTCATAAACAGCATGCCCACGAACCAGGCACCTGTCAAAGTACTTGCGATGGCAACTCCGGTAAAGAACGCAACCTGTCCCAGCATACTGATTTGAGCTTGTAGGATCGGAAGTTTGTGACGGATCGTAACCTTCATGATGATAAAGCCAATCGTTCCGGTGACCATCCAACCCAGAAAGTTTGAGATTGGAATGTGGTACCACCATCCATCCGCAACATAGCCCCACTGTCCCAATGCTACGGCTCCGGGGTCGATAACCAGGTCCGCTGTTAACAGTGTTGTGATCATGAGCAGGTATTGGTAACCGATCGTTTTGACGTGCTGACTAACGCTAAAGGAGCCCAGAAGGAGCGGCACCCAGCTTAACGGGACCAGGATCGGTACACCGGCGATGAGGATGTGTGTTGCGCTTTGTTCATAGGCAAATGCTCCATAGGGGTATCCCGTGGTTAACGCGATGGCCTCGATGATGACAGCGAATGTAACGAGCAGAAGAAGGATGAGTCCCCCGCGCTGGACGCCTTCGGAATGCATAACAGACCAGGCGCACGGAACGGCTAGTCCGAATAATAAGACGAGTCCGGACCATGTAGAGACGAGCTCGGGAACCGTGTAGTGAATCGCTTGATATCCACAGAAGGTAATAAATACAAGCAAGAGGAGAGTCCATGTATAGGGTTTTATCATCGTGGGGTACTGTACTATACTCGTCTCATGTCTCGCCAATTGACGTTTTCGGAACTCATTAGGATCTCCAGACCGCGATTTTGGATCTACTTACTCGGACCGGTCTTTTTAGGGTTGGCCACGATGTCCTCGGTAGATGCATCTCAGCTGTTGCCGTGGCCCGTATGGTTGCTGATGCTTCACTTCAGCCTACCCGCGAATCTTTTGCTGTACGGGATCAATGACATTTTCGATTACGAAACCGATCTTCGTAATACGAAGAAAGAGGGATATGAGATGCGTGTTACACCGGATCAGCAAAAAAAGCTGGCCGGAATCATTATCGTATTACAGATTCCGATCCTGCTTGCGTTCCCCTTCTATCCCTCGATCACACGTTGGTTGCTCGTGGGTTTTTATCTGTTGGCGGTCGGGTATAGCATGCCGCCGTTTCGATTTAAAGCCCTCCCATTCATAGATAGTTTATCGAACGTGCTCTATGCCCTACCCGGGTTCATCGCGTTTAGTGCGGTGGGTGGATCTCAGATCCCTTGGCCTGTGATCATTGCGGCCACAGCGTGGTGTATGGCCATGCATGCGTTTTCTGCCGTACCGGATATCCAACCGGACAAAGAGGCGGAGCTCCGGACGATTGCAACTCGGTTGGGACGGCAGCCGACCATCCTGTTTTGTGCAGGGCTCTATGCCCTATCCGCTATTCTGGTCTACCCGTTTGTTGGCATGATTGCATCGATCATGGGGATCGTTTACGCTTCGCTCATGTTCCTGGCTCTCCGTACAAAAACACAGGATGAGCTTTTACGCGTTTACCGTTGGTTCCCAACCGTGAACACCCTTGTTGGGATGGGGCTATTCTTCGCGATCGTGTTACAGGGACGGTAGTTTTTCGAAGGATCGATCGTGCGTTAATCGTTTGATGAGGAGCTCTGCGCTGATCAGACAGATCGGCATTCCAATGCCCGGATTCGTGGAGGAACCGACATAGAACAGATTCTTCACCTTTTTGTTGATATTGTTCGGACGGAAAATGGCGGTTTGGAACAGGGTGTGTGCCAAGCCTAACGCAGAGCCTCCCTGTGCGTTGTAGCGGAGTTCGAAGTCCTTTGTGACAAACATCGTTTCGCTAATGATGCGGCACTTAAGATCAGGGACCTTGAGGATCGACGAGACCTTCTGAATGATCTGATCTCGAAACTGTTTGCGCGCCTCTTCATGGTCATCCAACTTTGGGGAGATCGGGACGAGGATCACGAGATTCTCGTGACCTTCCGGAGCCACATTGGGATCCGTTTTTGAGGTCACGGAGATGTAGATGCTTGGATCCTCGGGCCACCTGGGATCATCAAAGATTTCTCTAAAGTTCTTTTGCCAATCCTTACAAAAGTAGAGGTTGTGATGCAGGGTGTTCGGTAGCTCCCCTTTGACTCCCAGGTAGAGCAAAAAAGCGCTTGGTGCCAGCGTCCGGTTTTTCCAGTATCGATCGGAATACATCCGCTGCGACGGATCTAGCAGGTGTTGTTCCGTGTACGCAACTTCTGCATTCGAGATTACGATATCCGCTCGATGCGTCTCCCCGTTCTCCAGCTTCACTCCGACTGCGTTCCGATCTTCGACCAGAATGCTGCGAACGGGGGCGTTGTAGTGGAATTGCGCACCGTTCTTTTCTGCGATTTGAACGAGGGATTCCACCACGCGTGCGATACCGCCTTCGGGGTAAAACACGCCCATGTTGAAGTCGATATGGCTCATGATGTTATAGAGTGCCGGGGTGTTGTAAGGGGAGCCGCCCAGGAAGACCAGCGTGTACTGTAGGATCTTTTGAAGGATGTCATGCTTAAAATGGCGCTCGACATACCGCTGCATGTTCGAAAAGACTTTGAGCTTGCGTCCTTCCGTCATCGTTTCCTTCGTAAAGAAGTCAAAGACGGTGTCGTAGTTCTTGTAGAGAAACTTGTTTACCGCAATATGGTACTGTTTTTCGGATTTGGTCAGATACGCCCTGAACCGCTCCCCCGCCCCCGGCTCCAACCGTTCGAACAGGACAGCGGTCTTTTCGATGTCAGAAGAAAGATCTAGGGGTTCGCGGTTTGGGAAAAACACGCGATAGCTTGGGTCAAGCCGATGAAGGGTTAGGTGATCCTCAACACGTTCACCGAGTAGTCGATAGAAGTCCTCAAAGATATCCGGCATGAGATACCAGCTCGGACCCATATCGAACGTAAAGCCGTCCTTGTGCAGCACGCTCGCTCTTCCGCCGGGTTGCTCGTTCTTTTCGAAGACGTGTACTTCGTACCCTTTCTTCGCCAATAGCCCCGCGGCGCCAAGTCCGCCAAATCCACTACCAATAATGATTGCATTCATATTGCGTAAGCTTAGTGAAAGAGGCATTTAGCCGCAATGCCGAACTTTTCGAACTTACTCGTGTGAGCACGAGCGTTGAAGATGTTGTAATCGAGCTGTTCGATCTTACGTAGAATGGCGCGGTACAGATGACTGGCGCACCGAACGGCGTATCTCCCCTGTGGGTTTAGGAGTGGGATGCCTTTGTTTGCAAAGTCATAAAGATCGTCCGCACGTTTTATTTGGAACTGCATGAGTGTTTTGAATCGATCGCTGAAGACGGAGTGTCGTATTTCTGTTTCCGGCACCTGAAAACGATCCAGATCTTCCTGTGGGAGGTAGATCCTCCCCCGCTCCGCATCCTCCTGAATGTCTCGAAGAACGTTGGTGAGCTGCATCGCCTCTCCGAGCGCCGTGGCATGTGGAAGCGCGCTCTGGTCTTTAAACCCAATCACGTAACTCATCATGTGGCCCACAACGGCGGCAGAGCCCCACATGTACCGTTTGAGATCCGTATAGGTTGCGTAGCGATGCACGGTTGTATCCTGCATCATGGCGCTTAAGAAATCCTCTCCAAGGGATGCGGGGATCCGGTACGCCTTAAAGATTTGCGCAGTCGCATCCAGGATCGGGTTCTTCGTTGTCGTGCCATCCATGGCAGTCCTCCATTGTGCGATAAACGATTGGAGCTGTTGCTTCGTAAGGTCGATGGACTGACCCGCTGGTGCATTGTCTACGATTTCATCCGGGGCTCGGAAAAAGGCATAGAGCACCCAGGTTGCCTCGCGCAGTTTCTTTGGGAAGAACGCTGTTGCGAAATAGTAACTCTTCCCATGGTGCTGATGGATCCTGCGACAATACTCAATCGCCTCACGGTTCTGCATGATTAGACCATCCGTTCCCTCAACAGATCAATAAGTGCGGTTAGTTGCGTTTTAATCGCTTTCGACTGAGATGATTTGTTCAGAATCGTTTCCGCTCTTGCTAGATGCTTGATGATTTCCGTTGTTCCATGGTAGATGGCACCACTCTCCTGAAATAGCGTTTTCAGTTCTTTGCGTTGAGTGGTCGTGAGGCAGGTTCCAAAATGACGGTGGAGTTGTTGCTTTTGCTTCGTTGTTCCGTGGTCCTGAATAAACTGGGTGAAATAGGTGTGCTGACGTTCCTGTACATCGTTCAACTGCGGTTTGCCTGTCTTTGTTGGGGGTGCAATGATGTCCAAGTAATCATCCTGGATCTGAAAAGCGATTCCGATCTCCTTCCCGAAGCGATCGCAGAAATGGCAATGATCCGGATGGTTGCCACGTAAGGCAACTCCAAATCGCATAGGACGGATAAACGTGTAGCTTGCGGTTTTGAGCTCCATTTTGGTGTTGATGGTTTCGGTTGTAGTATTGGGTCTTGTTGTGAGGTCAATGTCGATCATCTGTCCGAATAACACGTCACGCGCCATCTGCAAAAACTCCTGACGTAATCGCCGTTGAACCTCCGTTGGGATGACGGGATCCGTTAGCAGTTCAAACACCCAGGTGTAGACGTAGTCACCCATCAGGATCGCCAGACTTTCTGCATGACGTGGTACATCTCCATCCCGTTTAGCCTTGTGATAGGTCCTAAGGATCTTTTCATGGATCGTGGGCACACCATGTCGCGTCTTTCCCCGATCAAACACATCATCGTGGATTAACCCAAATAGGTGAAAGAGCTCCAGTGCAACGAGTGGATGCGTATAGCGTGCCGTTTTTAGTTCTGATGGTCGTAGTTGCGCCATGACGGCGGCGAGGTAGGGACGGATCCGTTTTCCCCGTTTGAGTAACTGTTCCGGATAAGAAACAAACGATCGGAGGTGCAGATCCGTTAAAGCGTTGGTTTCCTTCTGCTTGGCGCGAAGGCATTTGTTCAGAACCGGTTGGAAAACGCCCTGAAACTCCTTCAAATCCATCATCAGACTATGATACACATGTTTTCTGCTGTAGGCTATGTTGCGATATGCAAATCCCACAGCGTCGCTCTCAGAAGGATCGAAAACCAATTGAAGGGCCGGTTTATCTGACGAAAGAAGGCATTCGTAAGCTGGAAGAGAAACTGAGACGTCTGAAACACCAACGACCAGCGTTGACGGAGGATCTAAGTGTTGCGTTGCAAAAGGGGGATTTGAGTGAAAATGCAGAATATCAGGATGCCAGAGCGAAACTCAGTCGCACAGATACGCAGATATTAATCACGGAAGATAAGCTTCGTCGCGTCGTGGAGATTCCGCCACCGGATCCCTCAAGGGGCGTAACCATCGGTTCCACAGTTGTTGTGCTCGTTGATGGTGTTCAGCGTTCCTATCAGATCCTAGGCTCGGATGAATCGGATCCGGCCTTGGGAAAGATTTCCCATCAATCCCCTCTTGGGTCAGCGTTGATGGGGAAGAAGTTAGATGAGGAGGTTACCATGACTTCCGCATCGGGGAAGGAAAAGACCTATCGTATTATCGCATTGTCATAAAAAACGATCCGTTACAAGCGGATCGTTTTTATTACGGACGTTGGATTATGACTGCAGATCTTTCAGGTAGTTGATCATGGTGTCCACGTCGCTGACCTCGTACGGATCGTCAGTACAGTTATCTTCGTATCCGGGTTCCACGAAGGCGCGTTTGACCTCGCCGTCATCGACGAACATGCTGTAGCGCCAGGAGCGATCCCCGAACCCTAGATTTTCTTTGCGAACAAGCATTCCCATCTTACGAGTGAACTCCGCATTTCCATCCGGGAGGAGCTTCACTTTTTCGATTCCGAGGTTCTTCCCCCACTGGAACATGACGAAGGCGTCGTTAACGCTCAGACAATAGACTTCGTCCACGCCAAGCGCTTTCAGCTCGTCATACTTTTCCTCATAGCCCGGAAGATGCTTGCTGGAGCAGGTTGGGGTGAAAGCGCCGGGAAGTGCAAAGATGACCACCTTCTTCCCTTTGAAGATGTCTTCCGTTGTCCGGTCCTGCCAGCGGAATGGG
>WJLE01000076.1 GCA_014728655.1 Candidatus Uhrbacteria bacterium | reverse complement strand
CTGTACTGCTGATGAGATCATCATCGATGAACAACCCGTTGATCGAGCCGAACAGGAGCAGATCGTCACGATCAAAGTCCCCGGACGCGTTCGACGACGCGATAAGGTCTATCGAATGGTTGATAGGGAGGCCTAATCTGCGCCACAAAGAAAACTGCCGCAAGGCAGTTTTCTTTGTGGCTCCGGGGGTGGGATTCGAACCCACGACCAAAGGATTAACAGTCCTCTGCGCTACCGCTGCGCCACCCCGGAATGTCTGTAAATGCTGCCAGATCATACCGAATCCAAACAAATGGGTCAATATCCAACGAAATAGACACAATCATGCCTCAAAGGAGATCGATGGAACAAGCGTGTCGTTCGATAAGTATGCTACCATCTAGTCATCGTTCACCTGTTCCTTCATCGGCCGTTGGATCTGTCGCAGCGATTTTCGCGATCTGAATCAACGTAGAGCGAATCGGACGGTTTGAACAACGGATCTTGGCTCCCATCGCGATGTTGATACTGTTCATCCTAAAGCGGCCGTGATCGCGTACCTATGCTTCTGGGAGCAGGCGCACGTCTGATCGATAAGAAGCACAAAGAAGCGGTGAAATGTATCCTGACAGCATGACGAATGCTTTCCGTGATTACTGCCCTCCACCGTTTGAGATGTAACCATGTTCTTGCCAACTGATCTATGCCAAAATCGTACTATGAGATTTTAGGGGTTCCGCAAACCGCAACCGCTGAGGAAATTAAAAAGGCCATGCGCACGCTGGCAAAAAAACATCATCCGGATCGCGGAGGGGACGAAAAGGAGTTCATCCGTATCTACCATGCGTATGAGGTACTATCGGATCCGCAGAAACGCGCGGATTACGATCGGTATGGTGAAATGCGAGAACACCCCATCGAACCATCACAAACGCGTTATCCGGATTGGTCCGTACTCTGGGACATGATCCGCACGGAAACGCCCCTGGATAGTGAATTTGGACAACAGGGGTATCCCAACGTCTATCAAGGAGGCATTGTGGAAGACCCACGCACAGGGGACACATATCAATCGGCGCAGGATATTCGGATTGCAAAAATGGAAAACGCTTACGGGAATTTCTGCGACATCATGGAGCAACTTGCCATCCATCCGGACCGTATTCCGCACGATCCCGCTTCGCTTGAACGAAAATTTCATCTCCTGCAGCAGGAGGCGAATCTGTTTACGGATGCACAGAAGGAATCATTTCCAAGACTCCTTGCAGCATATCGAACGTATCGAGAGCACCCGAGTGAAGACGCACGTTTGCGTTCACAAAAGGAAAAATTCGAATCCGCTTATGCGGATATTCAGGAATCCTGGGCACTCAAAGAGGCGACGTTCCAGGCGAAGCGAAAGTCTGACCTTGGCATGCATGCCTACGTCGCTCATGGAGACTCCGCAAAAAAGAAGCGCCGAAGATTGAACCGTGTAGGCAAAACCGGAACGCGGCGAGGAACAGACCCGGATCGTCGAAGGGATGAGCGCCGAGAAGCGCGCTCCTATAAGGAATATCCCGGATCCATCCGATAGGGATCCTATTCTGATTGTTGTGGTTTGAATCGGATAATTCGATCGTCCGTATCTACCGGATTCCCGCGGCCATCGCGGTTACTTGTGGTGAAATAGAGAGATCCATCCGGTCCAAGGACCACGGTTCGGATGCGGCCGTATTCACCTTTGAAGCGCTCCCGTAACTCCGTAATTCGATTGTCCTCGATGACCGCTTCATATAGCGTTTCACCACGCAACCCTCCAAAATAGATACCCCCATTGTGGAAGAGCGCGCTGGCGAGCGCCCAGGTCACGCTGGCCGTGGAATGCAGCGCAGGACCAACCGTCCCATTTTTTACCGAATCCCCCTGACTGTCCGGCCAGCCATAGTTCTGGCCACGCTGTATGAGGTTCAACTCATCAAACCCGGACTGTAGCCCGGATCGGCCGTGCTCCGTACTCCAAAGTCGGTCCGCCCAGTCCCAAGTTAGACCCTGGGGATTTCGGTGACCGTAGGAGTAGACCGCATTCCCAAACGGATTATCCGAGGGCATTGTTCCATCTTCGTTGATGCGCAAGATCGATCCTTCCAATCGATCCGGATCTTGTGCTGCCGCTGGGTCACCTGCATCGCCTAATGCGATGTATAGCTTTTTATCCGGTCCAAAAGCAATGCGCCCACCGTCATGGTAGATCGCCCCGGGTAGATTCTCAACAATGATCCGATCAAACGTCAGCGTCTCATTTCGATAGGTATACCGCACAACGCGGTTGGATAATCCCTCCTCCTGCCGCGTGGTCTGATACAGATACACAAATCCGTTTGTTTCATACTCCGGATGCAGGGCGATTCCCAGTAGTCCACCTTCTCCCACATGCTCCACGCCTTCAATCGGGTAAACGGTTCCGGTTTCAATGTGCACCAAACGACCCGGACGCTCCGTCACCAGCATGGAACCGTCGGGCAGAAATGCGATATCCCATGGGATCTCCAAATCCTCTGCAACCACCTCGATCGCAGCACCGGCTGCAGCCTCACCGGATCCCGTATCCGGAATCGATCGCGTCTTTACCGGAACTTCATACGACTCGTCCGAGAAGCGTCCGGTCGGAGGACTGTTTGGGCGCAGCTGAGCGTAGGCAAGTAGTACTACACCTAAAATCACTACAGCAAAGACACTCCAAAGAATCATGCGCCATGGGTATTGCTTCATATCACTAAAAGTATGCCATCCGTAACTCCCCATTGACAATCATTACACCTTTTCATAGGATCCGTTCCGGATAGGGAACGTCTTTAGCGAATGGTTGCTTGGGGAATCGTCCCATGAGCTCAGGACTAGAGGGAGCCCTGCTTCAAGGGTGTGCCCAGACCGGAAGATAAGACCCTCTCCAAGTCGAGGCTCCGGGCACTGATCGTGGACATTGCCGGACTACGCCGGCGAGGATGCAGTGTGGTACCTATCCGTCTACTTCCACAGATCCATCACTCGATGGATCTGTTTCTTTTCTTGAAACATTTCTGAAACAGGGTAGGCTATCATCATGACTCTTGATTACGCCCACTATGAACGTCAATGAACTCCCGCCCATGAATTTGGATACGAGCGAGACCGGATGCTGCCCGCGCTTTCATCCAGAGCATTGGCAGCATCAAACGATTCAGTTTGACCAAAAACCGTTTGTGCGTGCGAACACCTTCAATCTCATGCACATTCCGCTCAACATGGGATCCGTGATTAAAAAGACCTGGGATGCCGTAAAAAAGGCGGATGCCGATACAAAAGATTCCTATCTGATCCTTTCACGCGACCCATCCCCTTGGGTTGGAGAACACAACTTCGCCGTCACCAAGGAGGTCGAAGGACTTGCTAACGTGAAGCTCACCGGAACGTATTTTACAAAAGTCTTTGAAGGGCCGTACCAGAATGCGGGGAAGTGGATCGAGGAACTCAAAACTGCCGTCAAAGAGCAGGGGAGCGAAGCAAAAGAGATCTACTTCTTCTACACCACGTGTCCCAACTGCATCAAAAAACTCGGTAAAAACTACGTCATCGGATTCGCGCAAATCGCATAATCGCGAACGTGTGCAATGAACTTGTCAAAACCCTGCACGGTGTTTATGCTATACAAACTTATTCACTGAACCGATATTACTATGCTAAGAAAAGTACCAAACGTAACATTCAAAACCCGCGTCCGTGACGAAAGTATTGGTGGAGAGAACCCATTCCGCTGGCAGGATCTAACCACGGATGAGATCTTTAAAGGCAAGAAGGTGGTCATCTTCGCACTTCCGGGTGCCTTTACGCCAACCTGTTCCAGCAAACACTTACCGGGCTACGAGGAAAAGTATGACGAGCTGAAAGCGCTTGGCGTGGACGAAGTCTATTG
>WJLE01000075.1 GCA_014728655.1 Candidatus Uhrbacteria bacterium | reverse complement strand
TCCCAATTGAGCATACGGCAAACTGGAAAAAAGCACAGAAGCTGTTTACACGCATCCTAAAAGCGGAAACGAAGGATGTGATCGAACAGGCGGATCGGAAACTCTCCCGTTTGAAACGCCGATACTTTATCGAAGAGCGTGTCGCAGAACCTGCGGTATTCCTATCCATTACGGATAACTACATTCGATTCAGCCTGCGTTACGTCGTCCATACCAAAGCGCGACGTGTTGTCCGGGCACGAATCACGGAACACGTTCTGGCCGTCGTGGAACGGGAGGAAGATATCCGACTGGGAAGTGCGACGCTGACGGTCACCGACGCATCCACGAACACCCTTTAATACCGAAAACGTCCTTCTGCGAAGGACGTTTTTTTGTTTGGAATTACTCCGTTGTGACTCCGTCAAAGTGCTCTTCGACCTCGTCCGCTTTCGTTTGATGAATCGTGCCGTCCTTGTGTTCCGGGGGAGCGTAAATCGAATAAAGCTTTAGCACCTCCGAATCGGAGGTATTCACAACATTGTGCTGCGTTTCGGCGGGGATCACAACAGCCATTCCGTCCTCCACTTCATGCTCCACGCCGTCCAAGATCACCTTCCCCGTTCCCGCCTCAAAACGCAGGAACTGGTCCAGATGATGCGTCTCCATGCCGATCTCCTCCCCAGGCTGGATCGCCATTAAAACGAGCTGTGAATGTTTGGTTGTATAAAGCACCTTACGGTAGCGTGTATTCTCTAGCGTCAACTTCTCAATATGATCGATGAAACCTTGCATATCATCCTAGCTTAAAAGAGTTGTTGGATACGATCAAGAACGACACGTCCCGTCCCTTCCCAGTTCCACTGTTTTGCAACTTCATACTGACGCCGTTGAAAATCCGCTCGCAACTCCGGTTGCATCAGTAGCTCCGACAAAAGAAGTCGCCACGCATCCGGATCTCCAAGGTCCAAGCACCAGGGGCCGTCCCCCATCACCTCCGGCAGCGCACCACGGTTTGAAATGATCACCGGAGTACGTGCCTGTGCCGCTTCGAGGGGGACAAGCCCGAATCCCTCGGATAACGAGGGGGTAACCACGAGTGTGGCGCCTAAAAGCAAATCCTGCTTCATCGCTTCCGTCTGTTCCCGAAGTCTAACCAGCGCGCATCCATACTCGTGCGACGCTTCCGCGGCACGTTTAATGGATGGCTCGATCTGTTGCATCTTCCAGCCGTCCTTCCCTGCAATGATCAGATCATATCCCTGACGAAGTTCTCCCATGGATGTCCATAGATCCGTGATAAAAGGGATATTTTTTCTAGGCTCGACCGTCCCAAACGCGAGCACATAGGGTTGCTGGATTCCCTGTTCCTGCAACCGCATTGCAGCATCCTGTTTCGCCTGCTGAATCTCGGTGTCCGAGATCGAGTCAAGGGATCCGCTACCGCCCTCACCGGTTACCACGATCCGTTCCGGCGGGATCCTCGCAAGCTGTAACAGCATCTGCTTCGTGTACTCAGAGACACAGAAAATCAGCGGAGCGGATTGAACCCCGTGCAAAAACAACCTCGTCGTCAGTATGCGCTTGTACCACGGCTGCGGGAACCATTCAGGATGAAAATAGATGTCTACGTCATGCACCCAAGGTACGGCGGGTACCGGTAACGCCGGTGTCACCGCCCCGGAAGGAACGAACAGGAGATCGCAGGAATGCCGAGTGATCGCATCCATAAGCGATTTACGACGCCTACGTTTTAGCTCGACGATGTTCGTTGCCGTGGAAGTGACGGGGTGGCTTGCCCCGACCGGCACATAACAAACCGTCTCAAGCTCCTGTTGCGCACACAATTGCTGCGTGATCGCACGTGCCGCATGTGCGATCCCGGCTCCCGGAGAACCGTCCTGCGGTAAACAGCGAAGATCGATCCCGAGTTTCATACCTACTCCTGATTCCACGAGAACGTGTCAAATGCCCAGGCTGTCAGCGCTTTGAGCTCCTGAAACCGTCCAAAATGATTATCGCTACCCAACACAACGGAGATGACTTGCTGTCCGTCCGGATGTGTTGTGACCTGACCTAAACAGTAGCCCGCCTCCGGTAATGAACCGGTTTTTGCAGCCACGACTCGGTATGGATCTTGGTTCAGATAGGAGGTCAGGAGGTTATTGGTCGGATCCAGCTTTACGCTCCGACCACCAAGCGTCTGCATCGTGAACGCACCCGACTGCGTTACCTCACGGATCTCCGGATAAGCGATGGCGCTCCGGAACATCCGTGCCACATCCAGTGCCGAAGCACGGTTCTCCGGACTGATCCCGCTCGGATCTGTGAAAAACGTATGCTCCAGACCCAGCGTATACGCCTTTTGATTCATCGCTTCCACAAATGCCGCACGGCCGCCCGGGTATTCGCGCGCAAACGCATTCGCTAGCTCGTTGACGGACTGCACAAGCATGGCGCGAAAGGCCTCGCCCCGGTTCAACTGCTCCGCATCTCCATACCAGTGCCGACCAATGGATTCCAGATCCTGCGAAGCAACGGTCAGGATGCCCTCCGGATCATACCCCTGATCCAGCAACACCATCGCCGTCATGATCTTCGTGATGGATGCAACCGGATACGCGACCTCCGCCTGCTTCCCGTAAAGGACGGCACCACTGCTGACGTCCACCAGGATAACGGCATCCGCGGAGGTCTCAATCCCGAACGAATCCGTACGTACCTTGGTGGGCTTAACGGGCGATCTCACCTCCACCGGTTCCGGAGGTGGTTCTTCGTATAACGCTTGAGGTAACGAAGCCGGTGCAGGGTTTGCCTGCATCGCGACAGCCGCCAGTACGGCAACAAGATAATTCAGGGTCATACGGCCAAATCGGCCTCCGGCTTCTGACGATCGGTCTCCGGCTGAGCACCTGCGGGCGCAGCGGGATCTCCCTGCTGCTCGTCTTCAAGATCCTTCAGGACGTCCACGACGTTCTCGTGCCCACGAAGCGCTTCATAATCCGGAAGATCCTCCAGGGACTGCAGGCCTAAATGTCGAATGAACTGCATGGTCACGGCAAAGGTCGGTTGTCCGATGCGCTGATCCTCCCGCTCCTCCACGAGTCCGCGCAACATCAGGTTTCTGAGGATCACAGACGAATGCACACCCCGAATCTGTTCCAGTTCCGGACGGGTCAGGGGCCCACGGTAAGCCAGGATCGTCAGGGCTTCCAAGGATGCTCGCGTCAGTTCCCCGACCGTCTCGTCCCGTGCCACTTTTTTTACATCCTCCGCGAACTGCGGTTGTGTCACAAGCTGGATCTCCTGTTCGGATTGCTGCAGCATGATGCCTGTATCCTGCAACCGTTCACGGAGTACTTCGATTGCAGCGGTGAGCTGTGTGACGTCAACATCCAAAAGCTGGGCAAGCTTATTTGGTGCGTAGGGCTTTGCGCCGGTAAAGAGGATGGCTTCGAGTCGTTGATCGAGGGACATAGGTAGGGATGAACGAAGATGAATGAGGGATGAGGGAAGCATGGGTCGCTAGGCGAATTCAATCTTCAGATCCGTCAGGCGATCCAGATCTTGAACGGCGATTTCAATATCTTCAAACAGATCTTCCTGATCCACACGTACCACCCGTTGCTTCACAAGCTCCAGAAGCGCCAGGAACGAAACCACTTTTTCGTGCCGGTCCTTGGCCTTCCGTGTGAATTGCGAGAAGTGGATCTTACTCGTTTTACGCAGATGGGACGCCAGTTCCGAAATCTTATCCTGGATGCGAACCACGCGCTTCACGGCCGCCTGCGGGAGGCGAACCACGGGCGTGAGTCTCCGAATGATGCGCTGCATGGCCTCTTTCATCATCTCTGTTCCAAGACCGGGAGGGGGTGAG
>WJLE01000074.1 GCA_014728655.1 Candidatus Uhrbacteria bacterium | reverse complement strand
TCCAACAGGTGCGTGGATCATGACCGTTTTCGGCCTGACAGGTCTCTCCATCCCTCGGACAGTCGTCGTTCGATACGCAGACAACCCGACTCTGACTGCAACGTCCGCAGGTAATAAATCGATTCACGGGGTCGGTTGGCATCGCCTCTCCCGTCCCCAGTGCCTGCGCAAACGCATCGTTCCAACTGGGCCACAAACTCGTCGTTAATCCGGGAAGGTAAGAACCGGCACGCAACGGTGGATAGGATCCCGTAGAATTCTTAACCTGATCTAAGGCCTGACTTAAGGCTTGGAAATCGGACAGTCGCATCATGTCGCGCTGGACTTTGCCTTTAAAGTTGGCACATCGGGAATCATCCCCAAACCGATCACACTGCCAGTCCGCGCTACAGTGCACCGGCAATCCCTGCACATCCACGATCAACCCCCCTGCACCGTCCTGACAGGCTTCCGCCACATCCGTCTGCAGATTCGTATTGAACGTCATCGTTTCCAACAACGCATCATAGATCTCTCGCGTAATCGGTGCCGCATCGTCGTTATACGAAAGGATATAGATGTACGAATACATCGGCTCAAAGGCATCCTCCGTGCTCATCGCACCAATATAGACCGTTCGACCGTCTCGAATCGCCCGGTACCCGTCGATCATGAGTTCTTGCGGTTGGCCTTTGAATCCTTTGGATCGATACCATTCCTTCGGGGACAGGTGCAGCGGATTCTGTGCAATCCGAAGACCAATGGCGTCGGATTGCAGCTCCGGATCGGAAAAAGTAAAGAGGTACTGACGAACGATTCCCTGCGCGCGATCCGCAACGTTGTCCGGCACCGGGTTGACCACAAGCGACGGCAGATCCTCGTTCGGACCCGGCGCGCCGGCATCCCGGCAATACATCATGCTGAAATTAAACCACGGCCCCTGTTCAAAAATCGTATCCTCTAGCGACAAGGACGCTTCCTGATCACTGAACGGAGCGGATAACCTGGACGGCCAAGGGTTCTCACAGACGCTCACCATGATCGGTGCCGTTCCCTGAATCACTGTCCCGGAAGTTGATGGAACTCCCGCCTGATCCGCGGTAATCTCCACACGTGCGCTGACGAATCCGGATCCGCTCACTTCCGTACTCACGATGGAACGGTCCGATGCGGAAAGGGTCAGACTAGGATCATCGCTCGGCACCACGGGTGGTTCGATGTCCGCGATTTGATTATTGGAGAGCACCCAGTTCTGCCAAATCCAGGAGTATTGGGAAGTTTGGGAGAGCAGCTCTGTCCGGCCGTTGCGGATGGAGAGTGCCGTTGCCAGGAACGGATGGGACTCTCCGCTGCGAAGGAACAGGTAGGGATGTTCCAGCGTTTCATCCCGCAAATCAATTTGATTAATACGACAGATTTCTTCGCCGGTGGTGAACTCCCAGGTAATATCTCCGTCGCTCACCACACCGGGAGTCGTCTTGATCCCCGTCCGCCCTTGCGCCGTTCCATTGTCGCTTAAATCTTCATCTCCCTGGAAGACGACCAGATAGGTGGCATTCGGTTCTAACACGGCATCGAGGGAGAATCCGAACTTCGTCGCCTCCGTAATGCCGTCGTTGGTCGTTTCCGAATATTGCATCCTTCCGGAAACCGCACCACGGCACCAGATCCCGTCCTGCGCATTCGCTGTAGAGAACCCGAAGAATGACAAGAACCCACGCCAGAGCGAAGCGAAAAAGCCAAGCTCCTCGGATTCCCGATCATCACGAACGATCGTCAGCCCCTCCGGACAATCCACGGCATCATCAAACTTCTGTGCGACGTAGAAATGATTCGTCACACTAGCCTGATCCATCTGACGATTGAACGTTCCATGAATCAAGGTGTTACGACAGACATCCGTTTGTTGATGCTGCGGTAAATATTGCACAAGCTGTGGACGATTCGAACAGCAATTGCTGGCGGTTAATCCGAAATCCGGATCGTATTCCGTTTTAGAATCGGAACAAAGCCGTTCGTCGTTCAGCCCGCACTGCAATCCGTAGAGCGCCGTACCCTCCACATT
>WJLE01000073.1 GCA_014728655.1 Candidatus Uhrbacteria bacterium | reverse complement strand
TCAACCCCGGCTCCGCCAGTCCCGGCCTGCCCCCAGAGGAGCAAAGGCCGTCCAACGAATAGGCCGAAAATTATTCCGACACACAGGAGAATCCCGACATGTAGCATCCAAGTCTGTTTCATTAATAATTCTCCGATCGAAAAAGTTCAATCCAGACAGAATCTGTTGCATTAAACATCAACCCAAGACAATCGTTCTTGCCCAACGTACAATTCCGGGCATATTGTAAGTGGAGAGCACTGCCCCCCTGGTTTGTGGCATCCTGCACGGTTACGGTATTCGTGTCACTGGTGCCGATCACGATAGCAATATGCCAGGTCCCGATCCCAGAGGTTTGCAGGCTGGGCGTAGACGTCAAGGTAACGGCGCCCCCACTACCCTCCACCGGAACCAGGGAAATGGCCGCGTGAGCCACCGCGATGGTGTCATCAGCGGACAGGGCCTGGGTGGTCTTCGCGCTCCACACATTCGCGATGGGGAGATTCGCGAATGTCGCAGTAATCGTCGGGCTTGTGAACGTCGCAGTAATAGTACTCATGAGAAACTCGTTTTTAAGTTCTTATAAATCGTACAAGGTTGAAGTGTTGTCGCGACAGGCGTGGGGCCGGCCTCCCAAATATTCAAGATCCACAGAAACCTTCCCACCTCAAATTCGCTAGTATCGGCATATCGAAACGGGATCGTGGTGGCCCCATTCACGGAATCAGTATGGGTCTCCTGGTCCACCGTATAGATGGCCTCGGTGTCATTCTGTTTCTTTTTGATCGTGAATGAGACCGTTTTCCCTGTTAGATTGTACGGGTTGCCATCCGCATCAGTGACGGTAAGAGGGAGGTCAAAATCAGTGTGCGTACAAATTGCGAGAATTGACATGGGCTATACGTCCTCCGTTTCCTGGTGCTCCCGTGGCTGATTTCTCATCGCTACTCCTCAATATAGACCTTTTTGCGGTGTTGTCAACCTATTCCCCGCTCACGTCATCAAGACTCGTCAGGGTCAGATAATACACCACGGCCGTAATTTCCCCCGCCGAGAAATTCCCACCATTCGGAGTCAACACAATATCCGTTTCGGCATCCGTGACCGGGGTGTTCGCATTCGGGTCATGGAACGCGTTGACCTTTGTGTTTTGGGCCGCTGCTGCCCCTGACACGATACTTTGCAAGCTCGCGCCATCATTATATTCGGCACTCCACGTATCGTCCCCAGCATCGTCGGTGACCGCAACGTCAACTCGGAGTTGACACGCAAACAGATATGACCCCGATGGGATGTTGACTTCTATCGTGTCAGTTGCTCCGGTTAAGGCTCCGCTTGAAGCTGTTGCGGTTTGGAGAGTCAGGCCCCCACTAGCTTCGGTCGGATCTTGAACCAGGACATCGCCGATCAAGGAACTGTCTCCTGTAAGAGAAACGGCCCCTTCAACGGTCAAGCCGGTTGCCGCAGTCCCAGATCCAATCGCTCCGCCTGGGTTGGCGGTGATGGCATCCCGGATTTCTGAGTATTTCGTGGACCACGGGTCAGCGCTTGCCGGGTCCGTCCCGACAAACATGAAATCCCCACTGGCAAGGTCGGCGGCGACCTTCGCCGTAATGTCCGTTCCGACTTCAGAGGGATAATTATATTCTGCCATTATGCAATTGCCACCGGGAAACCGATATATACCGGCGTATCACCAATATACACGGCCCCGCTAACCTGCCTCGTCACGTCAATAAAATTGAGACTATAGAGCGTCATTTGTGTGGTGAAATTATCTAAATTGACGCTCTTTTCGCGGATTTCGTAAACGACATCATCTTGCACGACATTATCAGTATCACGCACTAATGAGAGGGTTGCTGTGACCTGATCTCCAAGTTCCAGCGGCAAAAATTTGAAGTCCTGCCCTTCGTACTCTACGACAAATTCTGCGTCATTGTACGTATCCAGGAGAGCCGCTAAAATAGTTGTGATGCTGTCCGTGTGCCGGTTCCAATCAAAATTGAGCGTCAACGTGCGCTCGCCATACTGCCTCAGTGAGTTGACCGCGTCTGCCGTGTCGTTTTCTGCTGTCCTGAAATACGACGGGTCTCCGCCATTTTTAAACCGCCGGTCAATCTCTGTATAGCTTATGGCATAATTGATAATAATGCGATTGAGTACCGTGTTGATGTCCTTCTTGACTTTCAGATCAATCGCCTGTGCTTCTTCTATTTCCTCAAGCGTGGCCTGCTCTGTCGTGAGGCTTTTGAAGTGAAGCTGCACTTTCCCGCTATTTGAAAACCGGAACGTCCCTAAGAACGAGTTCAAAATCGTTTGTAAATAGGCCCCAAGACTATTGTTGGCTTGGAAGACCCCAGCGGCTCTATATCCGTTGATGACACAGGTGTTCCGAGCTTGTGCGAAATTATTGACATCCTTCTCCCAGTTCCCCGCGTCAAGGAGATCCGCGACATAATCCAGCCAATCCTCGATCACGTCAACCGGATTCGTAATGACCGTCCCGCTGCCAGGACTCGTTTCCTTGCCCTGACATTGGACCGTCACCGTCCCGCCAGGATCGCTGGAGAACGTCACGATGGCAACCGCCCCTTGACTCTCGTAATTGTTGTTCTCATCGAACGTGTACCCACTGCTTTGTAACGCCCCGTCCACATAGACACTGACGGTGTTCCCGTTCGCAACACTCAGTACAGGCCAGGCTGCCACGCAAAAAACATGGTTGACGCTATCAATCTCAGGGCATACCCACGCGCCTCCATCGCTATTCTCCGTCATATCCCCATACACATGGGGCAAAATGACATTCGCCTGATTCCTCCCTGGATTCGTGTATCGCCCACTTAACGGGAGCGATGGAGTGGTTTGTGCATCTAACGCATTATCACCGTATGGATTCGTGACAACAGAGGAGAGGGAGAACACCTGTACTCTATCATTTCCAGTGTCCACGACATATATGCTATCCCCAAAAACCGCGATCCCCGTAGGCCCATCAAACTGGCCGTTTCCGGTTCCCGTCTCTCCAAAGGTGGTTAGC
>WJLE01000072.1 GCA_014728655.1 Candidatus Uhrbacteria bacterium | reverse complement strand
TCGGCGCCTCCTGAAACAGATCCTGGAAAGCCTGAACCACTCGCTCACCACCACCATCCTGAATTAAATAATCGTGCACCAATGCGACACGACGGGTGCTCTGGGACTCCTGAAACGGGATGGTGGATTGCATCTGCCTTGCATCCTAGCCCATCTGCGAATGCGCGTCTTAGGAGGATTGTCAATCGTTCAGACGTGATCATAAAAAAAGCCCGTTCAGAACGGATTCAGAAGGGCTGATAAGGTATTGGTTATTCGGAGCAGTTGAGGACAAAGCGTCCCGCGCGCTCATCGAAACCTAGCTTGGCATAGAGCGCTCGTGCGGCTGTGCGTGCTGGATTGTTCGGATTGCTCGTAAGATGAATGCGCTGCATTCCGCAAGCACGCGCTTCCCGAATGACTTCTTCCATGAGTGCGCGACCGATTCCCATGCCACGATGTGCATCATGGACAACGACATCTTCCACGTGTCCCTCAAGGCCTGTGAGCTTTTGTGCCGGCACGAGTACCGCCATACCCACGATGCGCACACGTGCTGCATCATCTGCGTAATGGGCAACGAGTAATTTGCTGTGCTCCATCGTTTGTTGTAGACGCTCTTCGAGCGTCTTCGTGTCCAATGATGCGCAGGTGCCAGGACTTAGCTGTCGCAGGAGCGCGCGGATCTGCTTCTGCTGCTCATGTCCAATCCGATGAAAAGCGTTCTGGTCTTGGTGCCATGTATACCGAATCATCAAATGTCCTTTGGGTAGAACGTGCAACGGAACCATAAATCCGTTCCGCACCTGAGTCAAGATGGATTACGCGTCTAAATCATTTGCGAACTTCGGATGGTGGAAAGCGGATCACGCATTTGAGCAACATGCCGCAATTCGGAATGCGTCATTCGAAATCCCTAGTACGCTCCCTTTCCTTTCACGACTACGAATGGCGTCTTAAGTAGGATCCAGAGATCCAGAGCCGGAGACCAGTTTTCGATATACCAGGTATCGATCTTCACCTCATCGTCAAAATCCAGGTCTGCACGTCCGCTGATCTGCGCCATGCCGGTGATACCGGGTTTGATTCCGAGGACACGGCGTTGATGCGGTTTATATTTTTCCACTTCTTCCGGCAGATGTGGACGAGGTCCAACCAGGCTGATTTTGCCTTGCAGAACCAGGAAGAACTCCGGCAGTTCATCAATCGAGAACTTCCGTAGGATCCGACCAACCGGAGTCACGCGTGGATCGTTCTTGAATTTTACCAGCGGACCCTGTCGATGTTCTCCGTGCTTCTTTTGGAATTCCGGATCATACCGCAGCTTATCGACGTCCTGATACATCGTTCGGAATTTGAAGTAGTGGAAGGGAACGCCATCTTCCCCAACACGTTGAACCTGTTTTCCGTTTGGGAGTTTTGAGAAGAAGACGGATCCCTTGCTTGTCAATTTGATCAGGATGGCCGCAAGGATCATGAGGGGGCTGGTGAGCAAGATAAGCAGGAGGGAGACGAGGATATCGAAGACCCGTTTGTAGATGCGGCCCCAGCCTTCCAGTGGCGTTCGTTGGACTTCAATGATCGGGATACCGCCGTTTGCCGTTACTTCAATGCGCGTAAAGCTCGCTGCGAATAGATCGGCCAAATACTTGAAGACGATATTGTGTTCTTCTGCGATCGCGATGAGCTCCAGGGCGTGCTCCTTGGGAATGGAGGGGTCGGCGAGCAGGATTTGATCCACGTTCCGTCGCTTCATGAGTCGGTGCAGGTCGTGGGCGGTTTGGCTGCTCCAGTTTTTAAATCGGCGCTTCACGGAGAATCCCATCACCGGATTCTTCTTGTATAGATCCGCCAGTTCGTCCGCAGCCTTCCCTTGCCCGATGATGACGACGCGCTTGTGACCGATCTTGGCACGGAGCAGGAGATGTCGGATAACGCGAACGATCAGTCGTTCTAAAAAAACGAACAGGATCGAAAGCACCCATACGGCGATTACAATGAATCGGGACGTGGTGAACTCCCGTTGGAAGAACACGGCAGCGATCAGGATCATGGCACCCGCCGTACAGCTAATGATGAGTCGCCCGAGTTCACTCCAGGCTCGGAGTTCCCGAGTACTATAGAGCCCGGCCACGGCAAAGACGCAGATCCAGACCAGGCTGAACAGCGCAGCGGTGACCATGTAGTCACCGAAATCGATCTGTGTGAACAGTGGCCGAATCTCAATAAAGGCTTCGGAGTAACGAAGCGTATAGGCAGCCAGGGCTGCCCCGAGCAGCGCAAGGAGGTCTAGCGGGACCTGTAGCGCGGTAAACGTAAGATCGAACTGTCGACGCATGGGATGACGTTCTTATGATATCACGACTCCAATAATAAAGAAGCCGCATCCTGAGAGGGATGCGGCAATGTTACTCCAGGGCGGAGTAGTGGGCGAGGAGGAGCTCCCGAGAGGTGGGAGCCGGGGAGGGCCAGCAGATGTTCGGCACCTTCGAGGTACTGAGCTCTGAGAGGGCATCTGTGATGTAACCGTGAACGCGGTCGATCTCTTCCTGCGAAGCATCTCTTCGAAGTAAACGGTCCATCCGATGGACATCCTTCTGGAGTCGTTGGAGCTTGGATATGAGGAATTCCGCTTCAGTCTGCGGAGGTTCGCTGTAGATCGTCAGTTCGGTTTCCGGTTCCGGAAGCTTCAGTGCTTCGAGCTTATCATCGATGACACGCAGCGCGGTGAATACGACGCTCAGGTGCACGCAGGTGTACCCCTCGTCCGTTCGAAGTGAAACGTACTCCGGGTTCTGGCAGATGCAGCCCATCTCCGTCTGCTTTGCCTTGGACTCCCGTGTGCCGACGCAAGTACCGGTCGGAATGGACGTGATCCCCATGGGTTCACACGGCAACACGCGGTCGTCCATCGTGGAGTTCGCATTCCGATGCGCATGACAACCGAGACAGGTATTGAGTATGAGAAGGACCAAAATTGAGATCAGTCGTTGATTCACGAAACCTCCCAGACGCTAAACGGATTCAGCACCGTTACAAAAAAATGGGGATCTGTCAATGATAGCAGGCGCATCGGAAACAAAAAACCGCACCAATACGTGTGATGCGGTGTGGAGAGATCACCAGAGACAGTCGGTGAATGCAATCACATCGACCCGGTTTCCATGAAGACGAAAGATCGTTCCGCGTTGCTGCCAATAGGGCTCGATCTGTTCAGCCCAACTTTGTGAGACGGTGAGGATTTCCTCAATGATTACCGGATTCGCACAGGCCTTAAGGATCCGCTGTGCGTGCGCTCTTCGTGACGCATCCTGCCGAACGACCCGTTGGATGGCGTTCATCGTGATGAAATCCGCCTTCGGGTTCCGTGCTCGGATCAAATCGTTCTGTGCCCGTTGATGCTCAGATTCGTCCTGGTAGCAGGGGCCTGCAGAGAGATTCAGGATGCGTTCCAGATCCTCACGGACGTTGAACAGACTGGGGGAGGTCCCGAAAAAGATCAGGTCTGTCAGGATATTGGAAAGTAGGGAGACTTCCGTTTCATCCGACATGGTTTTGGCAAAGCCGCTGGCGTAGGTCAGATCCACATCGGGGTTGAGACAGGGGTACTGTTCTACGGCATGGACGATGGCGTTTCCCTTTTCAAATGAGATCTCGGACACTTCGGCGCTGACCGCATGACCCGTTTCCGGGAAGATGCGACAGGAGACGGGTCGCTCCGGATAGATAGAGCATCGCCTATTCGCATCCAGGAACTGGCAGGGGCGTTTGAGGCAGGGTCGTACACGCCAGATCTCCGTATGCCACGTCCCATCCGGCAGATGTACACTCGTGGCATCATTGATGACGTATTGTTCATAGAAACGGTACGGCGAAATCTGTAGATGCGTTGCCATCTGAAGCATGTCAAAGAACGTGAGTTCCACTCGCATCTCGGGATCTGTGCAGCATGGGCGCTGACAGGAAACCGGGCAGGAGAAGGTCGGAAGTTTCGGCAGTCTCCGTTGCCGCTGCTTGCGAAGCGCTTGCGCCATGGGCCCCATCGTAGGACGCCAACCGGCGGGTTTTTTTGCTTTGGGTTTTTTTGATCGTGTACGCAAGGCAGATCCTTTCGTTGCGACGTAGGAACTAATCACACATCTGCGACGATGTCAATCAAACGCCCCTCCGGTTTGGAGGGGCGTTTGATTGTTCGGATCAGACGATAAGCCGAATTTTGTCTCTCCCGTAGCCCGTGGGGCGCAGGGGGATGACGGTCATCTATCTGGGGCTCGTGTTACCACGAACCTCGTTGCGAGCTACCAGTCGTCTCTTCCCCCACTTCTGTTCGAAGTTGAGAAACAGACTCTTGCTCTTGCACCGGAGAGGGTTTACCACTGACGCTGTTACCAACGCCAGAGAGGTGTAGCAGCCACGTTACCCGTTGGGTTACGGAGCCACATCACATCACGTTTCACCTTTTGTCCAAGAAGGGCATCCCTCTTGGATTAGAATTGTCTCTGTGGCACTTTCCCTAGGTTTACGAGGAAACGGCCGGCACGTGTCCTTTCGTTCAATCTCGCTATATCCTGGCCGCCGTTAGCGGCTCTCCATCATTCTTTCATTGCTGAAGGAATCGGTGTTCGGACTTTCCTCCCCCATGACATCCGCCTTCACCAAGGGTGGGCATCTGTTCGTGTGGGGCGACCGTCTGTCTGACCCGAATGCAGCGTAGGATAATCGATTTTGGACGTTTTGTCAATGGAAGTTGATGTCTCTTGAAAACGGTTGCTGGGTGAACGTGACATGCCATCAGAGCGATGGTACTATCTGAGCGCATTGAAGCTCGATTTTTATATGAAAAAATGGTTCCTACTCTCCATTCCGGTCATTCTCGTTGGTGTATTCGGCTATTGGTTTTGGTCGTTAGCAGCCGTCCCTACAGAGGAGGATCCGGTGGTGACCTTGATCATCCAGGAGCCGGGTGTGATGGTCCGTGGACCGAATTTGACGAACTGGGAAGAGGCGACCAGTGGCATGCAGCTTGGCGAAGGTTGGAGCGTACGGACGGATGCAACCGGTCTGGCCACGATTCAATTTTTTGAGCAGGGCGCGACGCGTTTGGATCATGACACGGAGTTGACCATTACGTCGGCCATGCTCACACCCGGTCGTTCCGGTGCGGACGTGGAGATGAAGCTTGATGTGGGCCGTGTCTGGTCCCGTGTCTTAAAGCTATTCGATCTCGACAGCTCGTACGCGGTCCGGACCTCGTCTGTCGTTGCAACCGTTCGAGGTACGGCGTTTGACCTGGAGGCTTGGGAGGATGGTTCGACGGAAGTAAGGGTCACCGAATCTGCGGTAGAGATGCGCCCGATACATCCTGCAGAGGATTCGGAGGCGATTGCCGAGGGATCCGTAGCTCGATTCGATCGCGCTGGCGTCATGATGGAGCAACGTGCCATGACGGAGGAGGAGATGCGTCGTCCATGGTTCGAGCAGAATCAGCAATCCGATGAAGCGTTTGTGGAGCGGATTCGAGACCAGCAGCTTATGGCCCTGAAACGGTTGGACGGCCCGCGTCCCGACGGGAGTCTTAGCGGACTCGCGCGTCTTTCCGAACGGCTGCATCTGGCGGTTGCCCAAGGATCGCAGCGGGAGCGACTGGCACAGCAATACCTGACACGCCGCTACTTCCATCTGATCACATTAGTGGAGGAGGGGAAGTCCGGCCTGGCTGCACAGGAATTTGCGCGACTGGAAAACTACATCCGGACGCAATTGAAAGGTGCTGACGGTGCACAAGAGAAACAGCGGATCCTTGCCGCGCTACACCGCGTCTCGTTCCTGGTGGAAGATGTGGATTCGGATTCCGCGCTCTATCCATTCAAGCAGCGGATCGAGTCCCTTCAAGAACTGTTAACGGAAAATCGACCAAGCGCCGCGTTCTATCTACGACTCCTATCCATCGACGCACGATTGGATGAGGTGAAGCGCTACCTCCGTCGGCAGTCCTATGAGGAAGCGCGGATCAGTCTGGATGGAGCTGCCAATGGGATTGAAAATGCACGAAGGGAATTGCGTGAGATCACCGATGCGCTTGAGGCGGATGATCGAAATGCGATTGAAGGAAAAGTTGCTGCATTGCGTGAGCGTGAGGTTGGTCTCCGCGAGCGGTTGGAGATCGCGTTACAGCCTCCGGAAGTGGAGGAGATTGCGACATCCACCGAAGACGGTTTGGAAACGGAAGAGCCGTCGGCCACGATCTCGGAGACTCCCGCAGCATCGCAACCTCCAAGTCCACCGATTCCGCCGGAGGAGCCACCGACGCCACCTGCGTCACAAACAAGCGTTACCGGGATCCAGCTATTTGTACAACCAAATCCGTTGACGGTCGGAGAATCCGCTTCGCTCATGGTGATGGGGACGTTACCGGAAGGTGGGCAGCAGGATGTCTCCGCCCAGTCGACATTCGAACTACAGCAGTCCATTGCCCGTCTGAACGGTCCAAGTCTCACTGCCACGGCTGCGGGGAATACCACGGTAACGGCGTATTACAACGATGGGACGCAAACGCATACCGCTAGCATCTCGATCACCATCGATCAGGCGGCAGCATTGGAGTCCCTCCGGATCGTATCGAGTCTGGGAACCACCCTCTCTTATGGGCAGACGACATCCCTGACCGCCTATGCGCGCTATGCCGACGGTTATGAAAAGGACGTGACCAGCCTCACGAGTTTCTCGAAGAATGCCGGCGGCGGAACACTCAGTGGCAGGAACTATACGGGGACGTTGGAAGTTCCAACGGAAACGATTAATGGACGCTTCACGGAGAACGGGGTGACGGTGGAT
>WJLE01000071.1 GCA_014728655.1 Candidatus Uhrbacteria bacterium | reverse complement strand
CGGGGTGGGAGGTCTATGTACAGACTGGATTACCGATAAGCAGCTCTGTCGCTTCGACACGGACCCCTCACTTCCCCTTCCCTTCGCTCCGGCTCCGCTCAGGATCAGGGCTGCGGCTCAAGGTGACAAGAAGCTGGGTCGTGCATCGTTACGTCCGCCTGCCATGCTGAAATGACGGGGGTAGGTCGAACCTGCTTTAGACTCCGTAGCAAAAAGTCCGCTGCCTGTAGCACGTGGCCAGAAGCTGCAAGTCAGTCGCTCAATACCGGAGAACACAGGCGAATCATTAAATATGACAAGCGCTTCCTCCACGCTTCTCAAAATAGCGCTGATGATACTCCTCGGCTTCATAGAAAGGTCCGGCATCCACAATCTGCGTTGCAATCGGCTCAGAAATACCCGCTTGAACTTCATCCTTTGATGCTTCTGCTATTTTTCGCTGATCCTCGTCGTGCACAAAGATCGCGCTACGATACTGCCGACCTATGTCAGGACCCTGCCGGTCGACTTGCGTAGGATCATGCACCTTCCAAAAGGTAGTTAGAAGATCCTTAAAACTCACTTGTTCTGGATCAAAGGTGATGTTTACAGCTTCTGCATGCCCGGTTGTATCCGTACAAACCTCTTCATACGTTGGATTCTTTTTTGTACCTCCGGTGTATCCAACGCGAATATCTAGCACTCCCGGAATCTTGCGGAAGCAATCCTCCACACCCCAGAAACATCCGGCGGCAAAGGTTGCAGTTTTATTCATAGATCATCGTCTTATATGGCTTCAAGGCTAGCTAATAATGGCTTTCCGCTCTCGGCTTTCAGCTGCACTAATCCGGCCAAAAGCCGAAAACTGATCGCTGATAGCCATCTAGCGCATTTCCATCTCAATCGCCATCAGCCGGTTATATTTCTCCACCCGGTCGGAACGTGAGAGCGATCCTGTTTTAATAAACTCGGCGCCGGCTGCGACGGCCAAGTCTGCAATCGTCGTATCTGCAGTTTCGCCGGAACGATGAGAGACGGATACGGCGAATTTAGCTCTGTGCGCCATGTTAATCGCCGCTACAGTCTCGGATAGAGACCCGATCTGATTCAGTTTGATGAGGATGGCATTCGCCGCCTTCTCCTCAATCCCCCGTTGCAACCGTTCCACGTTTGTGACGAAAAAATCATCCCCAACGATCACGGACTTCTTCTTCAAAACGGACAGGGACTGCTTCCACGCTTCCCAATCATCCTCGTGAAACGGATCTTCGATACTGATGAGCGGGAACTTCTTCTGCCATTCCAAATAGCGCTTCTGAAGCTGCTTCCAGGTGTACTTCTTCCCCTCCGTCTTCATGTGATACACCTTGTTCCGTTTATCGTAGAACTCGGAACTTGCAACGTCCGTGGCCAGCGCGATGTCTGTTCCCGGCCGGTATCCGGCTTTCTTGATCGCGTCCATGAGCAGCTGGAACCCCGCTTCCACGTTCTTCAGCTTCGGCGCATAGCCCCCTTCATCCCCTACCGTCGTCGTGAATCCTTTCTTCTTCAGCAACTTCGCAAGGAGATGAAAAACTTCGGACCCGGCGCGAACCCGCTCCGCCATGCCGCGCACACGCGGAACGATCATGCATTCCTGAACATCCAGGGCCCAGTTCGCATGCGCACCGCCGTTCAGCACATTCATCGTCGGCACGGGCAGAGACGCCGTCTGTTTAAATTCGAACGTCTGTCGCAGCGACTTCCAAAGCGGTTGCTTCCGGGATAAGGCCGCAGCCTGTGCCAAAGCTAACGAAACCGCCAGAATCGCATTCGCTCCTAACTTCGCTTTATTCGGCGTGCCATCCAAATCCAGCATGAGCTGATCCAGCTTCTGTTGCTTCGTCGCATCTTTCCCGCGAAGCTTCGGTGCGATAACCGTATTGACGTTCTTTACGGCCTTCAGAACCCCTTTTCCAAAATAACGCTTCCCGCCGTCCCGTAGCTCCAAGGCTTCATGAACGCCGGTACTGGCGCCGGACGGTACCTTTGCCTCGGCCGTAGCGCCGGATTGCAATGTCACTCGACAGGCGACCGTCGGATTACCACGGGAATCCAGGATCTCCCGTGCTTTGATCGATTTGATACGCGATGTGGAAATCATATGCGACAATCATACCATGTAGGAAAAGATCGGTTGACAGGGCACCGATTTCCTGATAAATGGAGAACTGGACCTTTGAAAGGAGCATCATGGATCCGACAATTCAACAACACGCACACAGAGATTTCGGCTACGCGATTACAGGAACCTTCCGGGAACATAACCACCTCCTGTTTCTCCCGATGATGATCTCCATATTCGCAGGAGCGATCGGATTCGGTCTGTACAGACTTTCAATCTTTCAGAGTGTACTATTTTGGATGCTTCTGGTCTCCGGACCCGTATACGCCTATGTACACATCTGCAGCATGACCGTCCACAACTATATTCTCATGTCCACCGTGCGCCAACGGAACCTGGCGATGATTAAAAATCTAAACCATCTCGATCCCAGGCTGATCCGCAAGGCCCTTTGGCATGCGCGAAACCTCCCGGAGGGTTTTGGCGAGATCCTCGCGCAAGTGATCATCGCCTGCCAGATCCAAGCACCGGTTCTGCTCCTAACTCCACTGGGGCCAATCACCATCCGCCCGATACGAAGGATTCGCCGCTAGTCGTCATGCGATGCTCCTTCTGAATCTCAAAACCTCCGCTCGCTCGGAGGTTTTTGTTTTTGATCACAAATCCTTGACAACCAAGCCGTTCACTGTTATAGGAAGTCTGCACCCTTATAGGAAGTCTGCACCCTCACAAGGAGAACGTATGGATCCCCGAACGAAAGCCTCCATCGGACCAGATCGTTGGTTTGCCATCCAGCAGCAGTTCTACGAACACGGACACCTCGTGCTCATCACCGGCTTCTTCATGACCTTCGGTGCGTTCGCCGGTTTACGCCTGCTGCTCACCGATGCCCTGCTCGGTCTGACCTACGCACTTGCGCTCCTGAGCCTACCGGGATACTTCACGCTACGCATCATCCAACGCGGACTGTACGACGCCTCGCTCATGCAGCAGGTGCGCAGGGAGTACAGCGATATCATCGCAGCGCTCGATGTGCATCCGGTTGCGCTTCAGATCGGTATCTACGCTGCACGTTTCTCGCCAGGGTACTTCCCTCAAGCAATGCGCTACGCACCGATTCACTACAAGACCGGCATGCCGACCACCTTCGATACTCCGTGCGGCCCCGTACCGGTACGCCCACCACGTCGGCGTTCATAGGATCCACGCCTCCTCCGTACACAAAACCTCCGATTGCTCGGAGGTTTTTTAACGAACGACCGGAATGCATTACGACCTAGGCAGCACCTTACCGAATCTCAAACATCACTGTCACGTTCTTCGTGACGTCGAAGGAGCCCGGTTTAACCTCCGGTGCCGCACCTCCCATACCCATGGCCTTCGCGTCCTCTGCATACGCGCGAAGGAATGGCTCCGGCGGAACATTCCCGCCCTGCTCATAGAAGCCCACCACGCGTACGATTTTCACCCCCAACGTATCCGCCAACACATCGGCCTTCGTTTTTGCGTCCACGATTGCCTTAGTCCTTGCATCCGCTTCAAGAGCGGATGGATCATCCAAATCAAAGGAGATCCCGTGGATCTCATTAGAACCAAGCTCCCCGGCTTTTGCAAGGACATCCCCGATCTTCTCCAGATCCCGGATCTTGATCGACAAGCTCTGACTCACGCGGTAGCCACGCAGCTCCTGTTCGCCCTCCCGATAGTTATATTGGGGAAACACCTGATAATTTGAGGTCTGGATATCCTCGTCCGCGATCCCCAATGCGGAAAGGGCCTTGATGATATCGTTCACCTGCTTCGTGTTCTCATCCTGAGCGGTTTTTACCTCCTGACCCTCGGAGATGACGCCGACGTTCAGACGGGCGATATCCGGACGGGACGTAATGGTCCCCTCCCCTTCGATGGAGATGGTATCACGAACATCCGGCGGACGACCGATAGTATCGTGAGCGGTGTAGGCGTTCCAGGTAAGAACACCAAGATAGGCAATCAGTGACAAACCGATCAGGCCCATCACGATTTGAATTGGAATAGAGATTTTCATAGGGATACAAATAAGGATGAAGGTAGATCAGTGGATAAGGTCTTCAAAAAGACCTATGCACCGATACACCTCATCACTGATTTACATAACACGAATACGTATAATAGATTAAAACGTAACAATCATTTTTTAAGCAGTGGTACGAATCCCGGCAATTTCCCCTTTTTGGAAATAAACTCCAACATTGCGCCACCACCGGTGGAAACAAAATCATACAGATCATCCATCCCGGTCTTCGCCACCACCGGCAGCGTATCCCCGCCTCCGACGACCACATAGGGCCGACCTTTGGAACGGATCGCTAACGCTTTTGCAATGACCAAGCTTCCATGTGAAAACGCCGGGAGCTCGGTCACACCAAAGGGTCCATTCCAAACGATGGTTTCCGCGTGATTAAGCTCATCCACCCATTCCATGACCGTCTCCGTCCCGATATCCCCGATCCGTTCCGTTTTCTTCACCCCGTTCACTGCTGCGCGACGAACCGTAACGCCGGCGGCGATCTTTGGCCCGACGATCACATCCGTCGGCACTACGATCTTTTTATTCTTTAGTAGCTTCTTCGCAATCTTCACACCATCCGGCTCCATCAGAGACTTCCCCACGCCATATTTCTGCGCAACAAAAAACGGATGCGCCATCGCACCGCCGATAAACACCTTATCTGCAATCTTCAGCAGCTGTTCGATCACCGGAAGCTTCGTGCTCAGTTTTGCACCTCCAATAAATGCGTAGTAAGGCTTCCTGGGTTTCTGAAGCAACTTGTGGAGCGCTGTGACCTCTGCGACCAGCCCGGGTCCGGCATAGGTGGGTACAGACTTCCCAATCCCGACGACAGAAGCATGCGCACGGTGACAGCTGGCGAATGCGTCGTTGATATACAGATCCGCGGCATCGGCATAGCGCTTTGCGAGCTTCGCATCGTTCTGTACTTCCCCGGGCTGAAACCGGACGTTCTCCAGGCAGACGATGGATTTAGGTTTAAGGGTATCAACATCCGTTTTAAACGCCTTCGCACCACCAGACGTGGATAGATCGACGTTTAGATATTCCACCGGAAGATCCGTATACGCCTTCACGGCACGAGCGAGTCCTTTCGTCGAGTACTTCATCTCCCTACCTTTCGGACGCCCCAAATGCGTCATGATGAGGACGGTAGCGCCGCGTTTCTGAAGCTCCCGGAGGAACGGGATCGTCCGCGTAATCTTTCGCGCTTTTCCGCTCGACGCATTTGCGGGCAACGGTACATTCCAATCCACACGCACCAGGATGCGCTTCCCTTTTAAGGACGTCGACTTGGAAAGCTGCTTCAGTTTCATGTACTATTTCAACGTTTTACCAACCTGGATCGCCATCTCCGCCAAACGGTTCGAGTACCCCCATTCGTTATCATACCAGACGATGAGCTTAAGCAGATCACCATCAATCACCTTTGTCATGGGCAAATCCACAATGGCGCTAGCTGGATGACCGATGTAATCACTACTCACGAGTTCCTCTTCCGTCACTTCGACCACACCCTTCCAGAGCGGATTCTTCGTCGCCTGCTTAAACACCTTATTCACTTGCTCTACCGTGACCTTTTTCTTTAAAAGAATGGTGTAGTCCGAGAGTGAGACGACTGCCGTTGGAACACGGACCGACATCCCGTCGAACTTCCCCTTCAGCGAGGTAATCGCTTCCGTGGTTGCAATTGCCGCTCCGGTCGTTGTTGGAATGATGTTCATTGCAGCTGCACGAGCGCGACGAAGATCCTTGTGTGGCGCATCCTGCAATCGCTGATCCGCCGTATAGGAATGGATGGTCGTCATGGTGGCCTTTTTAATCCCAAAAGCGCTTTCGAGAATTGCGGCAACCGGAGCAATACTGTTCGTGGTACACGAGGCGTTATTAATGATCTTCGATTTCTTGCCAGCACCCTTTTCGTTCACACCGATCACATGTGTGGGGACATCGCCTCCCTTTGCGGGGGCGGAAATGATCACGCGCTTCGCTCCGGCATCCAGATGAGCGCTCGCCGATTCCTCCGTCCGGAAGATGCCGGTACATTCCAAAACCACATCCACCTGATGCTCCTTCCACGGTAAATCTGCAGGATGCTTTTCTGCATAGACCGGAATCTTCTTTCCATTCACCACGAGCTGTTTCGCCGTGTGGCTGATCTTCAGATCCGACGGGCCATACATCGTGTCATGCGTTAAAAGATGTGCGAGTGTTTTTGTGTCCGTTAAATCATTAATTGCGACAACGTTAAATCCCGGCTTTCCTAAGCCGGCTTTAAAGGTACTTCGGCCGATACGACCAAATCCGTTAATGGCAATGCGTGGCATAAAATCGTGATTATGGATCTTTTGCATCTATCATACACTACGCGTTTAGAAGTATAAAAAAACGGGGCCTAGAAGCGGCCCCGGCGCACAAACGCTTGCCAGGCAAGAAAGATGCGATACCAGTGAAACTGGAGTAACCATTGCATGAATCGACGAAGACCAATGCGCCGGCACCGTCCGTAATCCCCTTCGACCAGCACCCAGTAGTGATGCCGGATACGCTGGTAGCGCTCCATACAATACCCGCAACGCTGTTTTTCGAGGTGCGGAGTGAGCTTGGAAGGGAATGCGCTACCCCCCTTCTCCTCACGGGTGACCTCAACCATCAGCTGATGTGTCGTCAGACAATGCTCACGACGCATATCGATCGTAATATGCTCCGGTGCTGTCAGGCGAACGGTATCCGCCGTATCTTCGTCCGCGTCCGCGAGATCCTCCGGGTTGATGGAGGAACGTCTCCCGAGCGTGACATCCAACGCATACAGGAATCGATCCATACATTTGGGACAGACCGCCAGATGATCTTTAATCGTTTCCGTGTGCTTCTTCAACCCCTTGGCGTAGAGAAACAGTTCCTCATTGGACAGGTGTGGTGAATGTTCAGACAATTCCCCTCCTTTGCCGGTTAGCTATATCAAATAGAGATCAAATCGTCAACGGACCGCGAACAAAACTCCACCCGTGCAATGGGGTGGAGCTCCGATTTGATACTTAACGAAGAGGTTACTCGCAGCTCTCGTTGGACGTTGCCGTCAAGGCCATACGACAGAAACGGGCCAGTACGATCTTCTCACCGATCGTCGCCACCTTCTCTTCAATAAGCTGTGCGATGGTTTTGGAATCATCCTTCACCCACTGCTGATTCAAAAGACAGATGTCCTCGTACCATTTATTCAACTTTCCCTCAATAATCTTCGTTTTAATATCCTCCGGCTTCGGATCATTAGCCATCTCCTCTTGGTAAATCGCCTTCTCCTTCTCCACCAGTTCCGTTGGCACCTCCGATTCCGAAACGTATAACGGACTCATCGCAACGATCTGCATCGCGATCTCACGCGCCAGCTGCTGAAACTCCGGGTTCCGTGCAACGAAATCCGTTTCGCACTGCAGTTCGACCAATGCACCAACACGTCCGTCGCTGTGCACATAGGATGCCACCAAGCCTTCCGCGGTTTCACGCTCTGCACTCTTCTTCGCAGCCTTGGCAGCGCCACGCTTACGCAAAATCTCCATGGCTTGTTCCATGT
>WJLE01000070.1 GCA_014728655.1 Candidatus Uhrbacteria bacterium | reverse complement strand
TTTCGGTCGTTATTACAGAAGATACTCTGTACTTACAATGTTCTGAGATTGTCGAAACTCCGACCTGACTCTGAAGAGACAGGCAATTGGATCATCCGAAGGATTTCGGTTGATTCAATTGATTGCATCTTCGAGTTAAAAAAATGCTTGACCGGCAGGCCAAGCAACAGACTCGTGATCTGGTTCGCGCTTAGCCTAGAGAGGGGTTTGTGATTTGCATCAGTGACTAGGTTGGGCGACCAGAGGTCCCCTTGGAAAATACAGGGACATGAGCCTCTAAAAGTGGGCCTATCATAATTAATATCGGCACCCCTGTCAAGTATTGATACAATCTATTAAAATAGGCGACGTAAAACCTATGAAAAACCTGATAATTCGTGCAATTGGCAAGCCAAACGAGGATTGGCAGCGCCGGGCTATCCACATGTATGCGAAGCGGCTGGATGCCTTTGGCGGAGTCGAAATCATCGAGCTCCCGGAGGGTCACAAGGGCTCCGCAAAGCCGGATGCGGATCGGACAAAGAAGGCCGAAGCGGAATGCTTACAGAAAGGGATCCCGGAGACCGGGACGATCATCGCGCTCGACGAGGGCGGGAAGGAACTGGACTCCCATCAGTTCGCGAAGAAACTGGAAGTGCTTGAACCCATGGGACCCATCACCTTTTTGATCGGAGGATCCTGGGGGTTGGATCTATCGATGAAGGATCATGCAGACCTCACTCTCTCACTCGGAAAACCCACCTACACACATGCTCTTGCGCGTGTCATGCTGTTGGAACAGATTTATCGTGCCAAGATGATCAACTCCGGGAAAGCGTATCACAAGTAGTGCCTAAGATACTTGACAAAATCAATATTTTCTGATATATTTCAACGTTCCATATGAAAACGATCTATTTTTATAACATTGATGCAACAGGCAAAGAGGTCGAGCCTGCGTATCCCATTACGATGAACGATGATGGCACAATCGATCTTTCGAAATTACCCTCGGAAATTCGCGAAACGCTTGAGACACTTGGCGTTAAAGCTGTTACGGGCGAGAACGATCTACTCCCTGCAGACGGAGAGCTGTTTTTCAACCAATTGACCGCGGTAAAAACTCCGTACATGCGGTTCCGTTCGGAACCCCTTTTCTAATACGTATGAAAGAACAATTCCCAACCACGGAACAACCTGTAGAAAAAGCCCCGGCAGATGAACAGAAGAAACCCTCTCAAGAAGGAGGCCTTGTTGGCGACGAACAGAAACGTCGTGAGCGAATTGCCGGGCTACAGCGAAGTGCTACGCTATTCGACGAACAGTTCGTGCGTACGCAAACGCACGGATCACCGGAGCGGCGACTACAGACGCAAAAGACGATCGAGTCACTCAGCCACGGCAGCCTATTGGAGTCCGGTGCAATCGGAGACGAGGATAAAGCGAGCCAGAACGTTGTCCGTCGGAATACCTATGAGGGGGATCCACCACGCATTGCTTATGTAAAACCGCAAAGCGGTGAGTCCTGGTTTGATTACGATGCGCAAAACGACACGGCACGTGTGATCCGGCTTCGCCGTGGAGAAGCTGGAACGCTTGAAGAAGAAGAGGTAGATCTAGGGATTGCGGACGAACGTCAAAAAACGATTCTGCAACGAGCATTGTCTCGTAAAGTAAAAGAAGCACACGCCGTTGCCGAAGACATTGCACGATACTATGACATCGAGCCATCCGAGGCACCAAATAGCGGAGATAAAGTCGGAAAGCTGTTCGGCTTGGAAGCCGGCGATGCACCGGTTCGAGAATTTGCCGTCAGCCGGATCGATATGATGGTAGGCTTTGATACCGTTCCGGTCACAGTCCTTCGCGAGGAGCCGGACCATTCGGATATCAGTTCCGTTCAGGAGGCGGTCAAATCAGCAAACCCGGAAAAGCCAGCGCGTCCGATGAATCTGAAAGATCTGCAATCACTCATCGACCAAGGTCCGGAACATCCTGGAGCGCAATCCTTCATGCGCATCGCCAGTCTGGATTACCTGGTTAAAAGTTTGGATCGCCATACGAATAACGTCCTGTATGACGAAGAGGCCCAGCAATTTCATGCCATCGATAACGGAGGTTCCCTTGGATTGAATAGACGTACCGAAGATGGGGCATCCAAGCCCGCCGACAACTATCACTCCGTGCCGATGGAGGTTCTTAGTCGTCATCCGGAGTGGCAGCTGGACGAGGAGGCGATGACGCAATTAACGGAACTGAAAGATGCGGTCTACGCCTATCTGCAGAAACGAGAAATCCAGTCGACCGGATCCGACGAAGGTCAGGAAATGAAGCAGATCACGAACCTCTTCCGCATACTCTATCCGAATCCGAAAATCGCAAAGGTAGAAGGGGCGCAATTCCTTGCAAGGATCGACCGGCTCATCAAGGACGGAAGGCCTCCCGTGGATGAGCTGATCAGCGCCAATCAGCTTCAAACCAAAACGGTGGACAAAGCAGTGAAAGCGCAACAGGCTGCATAATCAAAGAACCGCTCAGCGAACGCTGGGCGGTTTTGTTACGACAGGTGTCTTGCGAACAAGTCCACGATGTCATGAAAGTGCGATGACGTGTTGGGGACGGTTTGATGCATCCCTCGAAACACGAACGTGACGTGACTGATTGGCAGGTGCTCCGGATCGGAGTAGTCGATCTTCCGATCGAGCTCTTGCTCTGAATCCAAACGATAGCGCCCTTCACCTTGTTGACTGATGACGCATGCGTAGTGCGTGAGGCCATCGTCATGCTGTAGCACCAGTTTCAGTTCTGAACACTGCGCCTCTGACAGCGGGTACTCCGCAACGAGCTCCATCCAGAGCTCTAATTCCTCTACGTAGAGCCGAACACCCTGGATATGCCTCATGAGTCTGCTTGGAAACGAGATAACGTTCGATCTGACCAGTCGTCTCTCCTGTCACATTCTGTAAAGTGCTAGATCTACTTTTAGTACACTAAAAAACGGATTCCGTCAATCCCTTGATGAGGTGCTCGTTTCCTGCTAGGATTCGCATCATTATCACGTATCCGCGCAGGTGGTGGAATTGGTATACACGCTAGGTTTAGGCCCTAGTGCCCTAAAAGGCTTGAGAGTTCGAGTCTCTCCCTGCGCACCACAAAAACATCCCGTATCGTGGGATGTTTTTTTATTCTTGCGTCGTGGTGGTCTCCGGATGCACGGGGGTTGGTGGCGGGATGTTTGCCGGTGGGGTTGGTGGAGGAGCTTGACGGCGGTCGATGAATCCGCTTGCCTCGGCTTTCGGCTCTTGTAAGGCATCAGAAACCGGCTCCGATTTTTGGCATCCGCCTCCGACCAGTAGAACGCCTCCGATGGCGAGAATGGCTAGCTCCGTTCGCATATTGGTTTACAGGATACAGGATGATCAAAAAGACGCGCAACATTACCCCTCTCGGGTCAACGGAAGATGGATGTAGAAAGTGGTACCCTTCCCTTTTTTGGATTCAAACGTCAACGCCCCTCCATGGCCCTCGATAACGGCTTTGGCAACGTACAGCCCCAATCCCGTTCCTTCCGGCGCATGGGTGAGTGCATTGGATGCACGAAAAAACTTTTCGAAGATGTGCGCTTGTTCTTTTTTGGGAATACCAATGCCCTGATCCCGGATGTAGATCGTAGCGGTGTTGGCGGTTTTTGTTAGTGGCTCACAGCCAAACGTGACCTCGTCCCCGGGGTGTGAAAACCGGATGGCGTTATTGAGCAGATTGTTGATGGCCATCTGCAACTTATTGCGATCCGCAGAAACCATGAACCGCTTCGGAGCATGCTTACATTTCTTCACACGGACGCGCTGATCATTTGCAGCTTCGATATTATCGGCAATCGCCTTCCGTACCATCTCCATCAGATCCAGATGCTCCTTTTGTACGATGAACGGAGTTCCGCTTTCGATCTTGGAAACATTGAGCAGATTGTTGATGAGCTTGATCATCCGTTCATTACTTTCCTGGATATGCTCAATATACTCCTTTTGCCGATCTAAAAGCTTACCTCCTCGGCCGGTGAGTAGCATCTCGATGAACCATTTGATCCCGGTCAGGGGTGTATGCAACTGATGTGTGGCCACGCTGACAAACTCCGTTTTCAGACGGTCGATCTCGCGTTCTTCCGACACATCCCGGAATACGATCACACCTCCGATGACCTTCCCTTCCGCATCCGTCTGCGGGGCTGCGCTCACGGCGATCGGAAGCTCCTCACCATCCGGTAGCAATAAAAGAGCGTGGTTCGTCAACTGCCGCCGGTTCCCTTTCTCAAACATCAGCTGGATAAAACCATCTGCCGGCTTTCGATTCTTTTCAAAAACCATCTTCAGCATTTTACTGTAATGCTTCCCAATCACTTTTTGACGAGAGCGTCCGATAAGAAGTGCTCCCATCTTGTTGATCAATTCCACGGTTCCGCTTCTATCAATGACAAGGAGTCCATCCCCCATCTGTTCCACGATCGTCGCCATCTTGTCCCGCTCCTGCCGATGAGACTCCAAGGCTAACTCGCGTTCAATTTCCGCCTGCTTCCGATCCGTGATGTCGTACGCCATGGCAACAGCGATCCCCTCATCATGGATTGCACGTGCTTTCCAAGAAAGCCATTTCTCACTTCCATCTTTGCAAAGGTACCGATTTTCAAACTGCATAACCGGAACACTGCGTTCCAGCATCTCCCCGATCAGCGCCTCCGTCCGCTTACGGTCGTCCGGATGGATAAAGCTAGTCATCGGTTTTGCCATGAGCTCTTTCTCGCTATAGCCAAGCACCTCCGTAAACGCCGGGCTAAGTTTTATGTATTTCCCTGTCTTCAGATCCGCGATGCAGACCATGGCCCCGGAAACGTTAAACAAACGCTCGTACTGCTCCTGTACCTCTTTGCGCCTGGAGATATCCCGTGCATAAACGACAACATATGTCCGCTCGCCACTCTCAAACTTTCTGGCAATGATTTCTGTCAAGAAGGTGCTGCGATCCACTTTCTGCACCAACCACTCCTTACAAAGGGTCTGACCCTTCTGCAGAGTGCGCATCACACGCATCGCTGCTGTGGCCGAAAACGGAGCTTGGGAGATAAATATCTTATCGTTCTTTGTTCCGATCAACTCATCTCGTTCGTATCCGAACATCTTCACTGCCGCCTCGTTCAAATCCACCACCTTCCCGGATGGAAGTTCGTGAATAAAAATCGCTTCGCCCGCCTGAGCGAACAATGCGTGATAATCAAAAGAAACCTGTTCGTTCTTCGGATCCATCGCCATATCAGCTTACCTTTCGATACCCTCCGGATCGTTTTGTGGGACGGGATCGCTTCCGTTTTTTGACCGGTGCCGATCCACGTGGAAGGGAGACGTAAAAGGTGGTACCGACATCCTCGATGGAATCGAACCAGATCCTCCCCCCGTGCGCTTCGACAATGGCCTTTACGATGTATAGCCCGAGTCCGGTTCCGGATGCAATCTTGGAAACGACATTGTCCGCTCGGAAAAACTTCTGAAACACTCGATGCTGCTGTCGCTTCGGGATTCCATAGCCCGCGTCCTTGATACTGATCGTCACGTAATCCGGATTACTGCATTTACAGCCGATCTGAACAGTGCCATGATCCTTGGAATATTTAACGGCATTGCTGACCAAGTTATTCAGTACCTGCTGGATCTTATCCTGATC
>WJLE01000069.1 GCA_014728655.1 Candidatus Uhrbacteria bacterium | reverse complement strand
GAAATCTTCTACGATTATCGGAATCTTAACATGACCGCAACCAGCACGCAACGGCAGGGGTGGGGCGCGAACGTCAACAAAGCGCTGACACACATCCGCAGCGACTACGTGTTTCTCATCGAAGACGACTACGTCGCCCAAAAGTCCGTTAATCTGACTTCAGGCGTCGCCGTGCTTGAGCACGACGAGAGTTTGGGCATCGTGCGCTACGACGGCCTAGCTGGACACGTTGGGCTGGCGCTTAATATCAAAGAAGCTCCAGGCAGCCCGGCAGTCTGCTATTTGCAAATCGACAAAGGCCGCTCTTCGCATCTCAACGTTTACTCTAACCGCCCGCATCTGCGGCATCGGCGCGTTTACGACAAGCTCGGTCCGTACCCGGAGAGCCAGTCGCTTGGGGCGACCGAGACGGCTTACGCGCATCGCGTAAAGGATAACATTGGGCAGGTTGGCGTCGCCATTCTTGCCGACGGCATTGAGCGCGCTTTTGACCATATCGGTAAGAGCAGGCAAGGGACAGAACATGACGTGCATTTACACCGCGATCTACAATAACTACGACACGCTGCGCCCGCCGCCCAATGACGGGCACCGCCGCATCTGCATCACCGACAACCCAGAAGGAAGCGCATGGGAAAGCCGTGTTGTGCCATGCTCACTGTCTCCGCGCCGCTGTGCTCGGCGCGCCAAAGTTCTGTATCATCTCTTGTTTCCCGACGAGGACATCACTATCTGGCACGGCGGCAACGTGCGGCTGCGCGGTGACCTTACGAAGCTCGTCGCTTTGCTGGACAGCGCCGACATTGCCGTGATCAAACATAGTCAACGCGACTGTATCTATGACGAAGCAGAGGTGTGCAAGCGTTGGGGCCTGGACGCCCCCGACATCATCGACGCACAAATGACCCGCTACCGCCAGGATGGGTATCCGGCAAAACGCGGGCTATCATGCGCCTTTCTCATCGCCCGGCGCAACACGCAAGCTATGCGCCATCTCGCCGTGGCATGGTGGAATGAAATACAGAAAGGAAGCCACCGTGACCAACTCTCGTTAGATTACTGTCTCTGGAAAGCTGGCATCGTCCCGGCACGGATACCAGGAGACATTTATGCAGGCCCGAACTACACGCGCAGCGGAGAACATAAATGATCATGTTACGGCAGCACTACAAATCCAGCGTCGGAACCGGCACCAACTACATTGACGTGCTGCCAAAAACGCTCACCTTGCGCCCAGCCTTTACCGCTAAGCGCTTTGATCGTCGCGGCATCACGCTATTCAAAGAGGTCAACGTAGTTCCTCCGCAAGCGCTATACACCGACGCGATACGCGATACTCTGGCCTGTAAGCACACTATCTTCGAATTGCGCGCGCAGTTCCTAAAACGCTTGTGCCAGGAGCTCAAAAGGGTCATTCTGACGACCTGGGTTCCTGGCACAGCGCACGCCGTGCTGCACTCTTCGGGCCTCGATAGCCGTATGCTGTCCTGGACTATACGTGAGCTTTGGCGCGAGCACGGCGACGACTGGCTAGGGCAAGTCGTCTTCCTGTGCTCAAAATGGGAGGCAGAAAGCTTCAATGCCCAAATGCAATACGAAGGCTGGTCCAAGGATCAATACTGGGCTGTGGATGCAGACAAACCCAAGCAGCGCTATTACGAATGGTCAATATCCGACTTCTCAGGGGCCTGGCAGCGCGCCAACGGCGCGTCGGCTATCCCGGTTAACCTTTTCTGGTACCTCGTAGCCCGCGCGCAGGAGACCGGACGCCTACCGGCATCCGTGCAAACCTACTCAGGGCAATGGGGTAACACCGTTATGGACGCCACAAACGCCGAAGCCGTGCGACAACAACAAGTACGCTTCTACTACTCAGTATTGCGACAGCGGCCCTTTAAAGGCGACTCTGTGGTGCTTCCGTTTGCTAACGAGCGCTTTGTCAGAGCAGTGCTAAGCTCTAAAATCGTGCTGGGCCACAAGCTGCGCCCGCTACTCCTGGCATCAATGGACGAGCGCCTGGCATCTTTCCCCAACATGGCCTCTGACGGGGATCGGCATCGGCGCATTGCCAACGATTTGATCCAAAAAATGATCCGCGACTATGACAACTCCTGGTACGGAAAACACGTTAGGCCGGGCGCAAAGCCGCAGTGGAAAACGACCGAATTTCAGCCGTTCTGGTCGAGATGGACGGCAGCCAGTTTATGCGAGCATCTGCGAAAGGAAGGGCACACAATACGGTGGTAGATTATCTTACAGTTCCTGGAGCACAAGTAACGCAAGCCGAGCGGAAGCGCATCAAGGATATGGCGGGCCTACACCCGAACGGAGTCTTGGTCAACATCGGCATTATGTGGGGCTGCACTCTGTGGTGCTTGCGTGCCGGAGCGCCCAAGGCAAGACTCTACGGCATCGACATCGCACCGTGGAAATGGGAGATAAAATACAAGGATGAGCTTGATGCAATCCTATGGGCCGGAGATAGCCACGTCGTGCACAAGGACTTCAACGACGACATCAACGTGCTCCTCATCGACGGTGACCACCACTACAACAGCGTACAGCGCGACATCGCCGGATGGGTGCCGAAATGCAAAGGGCACGTCATCTTCCACGACTATGCGCCAACACCCAACAATTTGAAACAGTTCCCGGAACTTGCCGGCGTGCGCAAAGCGGTAGATGAGTGGTTTGTGACGCAAGTCGGATGGGTAGAGAGACCGGCCCCTGACTCTCTGAGGATATTCGAATGGCAAAAATAACCGACGACGTTCTCTACGGACGTGCTGCCCTCAAACTAGGAGAGCCGTGGATCACGCCAGGCAGCCTTGAACATCTCAAATCCATCGTTCAACCGGGCTGGAAGGTGTTCGAGTGGGGAAGCGGCGGTTCAACAGCTTTTTGGGCACGACACTGCGCCTTTGTCGTATCCATTGAGCATAATCTGGAATGGGTGCAGCGCACATTCGAATTGCTCAAGCGTCTTGACGTTCCGCGCCACAAGGCGCAACTACAATGGTGGCCTGGCAAGGACGACAAGTTCAAAAGCTACGCCACTGCTATTCAGCCTTACCGCAATCTGGACCTAGTATTTGTGGACGGGGAAGCAAGTAGTCGTGGGCACTGCCTGAACTATGCGCTCAGTCACGTGAAGCCGGGCGGCTACCTGCTCCTCGACAACTCCAACTGGCTCAAGCGTGACCTTGGAGAACAGTGGGAACGCACCGACTACGTTGAAAAGGACCTGAAATGGATCGGGCAGTCGGGCACATTCGATTGGTGGACCAGTATTCTACGGAAGCGCGAATGAACATCACCTACGCGGTCTTTTCTGATACGCACATTAACAGCATCGCCGGGCTGTGTCCTCCGGTATTCAAG
>WJLE01000068.1 GCA_014728655.1 Candidatus Uhrbacteria bacterium | reverse complement strand
GCGGCAATCGTTCTTTCGTCTGCCATTATTCCCTACGCTGCCTTTGCAGCGCCTCATTAAATTCGTTGTCTAGCCTATCTCTTTCAAGCCGCCTCTTTTCTGACGGTCTGAATGGCTTGCGTTCGACATTCCCAAGCGCCTGAATAATCATAGCGCCGGTAAACATGACGGCAGCGCTAATGGCAATTGCAGTTAGGAAAAAACCAAAGGCGTTGTCCGAAATTAGTGCCAGAATCGCAACCGAAGTCAGCAGCAAGGCGACGGCCAGCAATATGATTGTTTCTAGCCGCATGATGATAATCCTTTCTTTTTTATCATCATTATGATTATTCCGGCATATTCCGCAAATTGCGTAACCAGTCGCGCGACATGATATGCCTGGAGACATCCTGAAAAAAAGTCTCTGGTATTGACATCAGCACATCAGGTGGCACAAAGACGCCGAACTTTTCAAGATAATCCATATGCATGAAGGTTATATACAATGGCCAGTGCAGTACAAACGTGTCACGGTCTGGATACGACACCGGACTCTGGCCATGTGTAGCCTTTTCCTCATTCACATAGCGGCGCTCTATTTCTGCGAAATAGTCTTGTCGCCATCCTGGCTGGCTAAAAAATCCTGACGCGCCGGCGCGTCCACCTCCTGGAAAGCTTGCACCCAGTCACCTTCAAAATCGGCTCGTTTGGCGGTTGGCATGTATAGCCATGCCTCCCAGGCGCCCATTACATCACCTTCAGTATGCAACGCCCACCAGGCGCTTAGCTCTTCGGGATAGTCATTGCCAAAGTCAATGCTTTCAGTGCATGACAGGTAATGCGTATACCCAAAGCGTTCTAGTTCAAATGCCTCTTTGGCGCTTGTTGACAGGCCATCCGGCGCGGGGATATTATCCGCCAAGCTGGTCTGCTGTATCCGAGTCCAGGCCGAACGTGGCCTCATCTGAAACCGTGTCTTCTTTGTCTTTGTCTTTGAGTTTGCGTCGTCCTTTTGATTTTCTGCTACTGCTTTCGTCACTATCATCCTCCAGTTGTAATTCAATTTCGATTTCAGGACAGTTCACCGGGATAACCACCAGATGGCCACTATCCCAGGAGCGAACAATCGGCGCGGGCTTGGTGTACGGATTGCCCAGGATGTCAGTCTTTGGCCAGACTGTCCCGGCTGAGCCGGGATAGCCTAGCCTGTCATCACCAGGTTTAAGGATGATTTTCATACTACACCGTTACGAAGTTGTGTTCGTAGAAGCACACAATCACATCGCCTGCCGTACCAGCGCTGCTCAGCGTCATTGTGCCAGTAGTTGCAGCGCTGTCAAGCGCTTCAATGGTGCCATTGCGAGTAATCCAGTTTTTGGCATTGTCGCCAGTTGTACCAACAGTTGTGCCCACTGGCTTGTATGCGGTCACAAAGGTTGTGCCAGTACCATCGCACACAAACGTAGTGATACCTAGCTGGTTCTCGGTATCAATGATATAGTGGCCTGCCTCATTCCATGTGACCACGTTTGACATTGCTTCGCCCATCGCGGTCGTGTCTGTCCTCTGCGGTGCAACAAGCAAGTCACTGACCAGCTTAGGGTCGTCATTCCGGGCAGATGGCACGTTCATGGATTTCGGAAAAATGATGTTACGGTATCTCTGAGAACCAGATACAGGCGTCATCTGGTAGCTGAACATGGCGCCGCCGATAACTGCGCTGTCAGCCTCGACACGCATTGCAAATGTACGCCAGCCTGCGTTGTACGTGGTGCTTACTGCTTTGCCGCCAACAACAGCCAGAATGCCATCGTCTTGCTCATCAAGATTGACACGCACTGGCCCAAACTCCGTTGCGCCACGATAAAGCGTACCAAGCGAAACATTACCGCCGCCAATAAACTCAACAGCTTCGAGTTCCTCTTGCGACAGTGGCAGAATGTTGGCTGAACGAATGACATATGAATGAGAAGTTGACCCATCGGCCAGGTCTTTATCCTGCCCCATAGCATAGCCATTGGTGGCATCACGCTGCCAGATTTGCAGCCCGTTTTCAATTGAACCAGGAATTAATGCTTTCATGGTGTACCTTTCTTCTATACCATTTCAGGTATTGCTGATTTGCTAAACCGAGCGTCTTTGATGTTGTTTTGCTTTATTGCTTCTATCAGGCGTTCAGGCGTGTAGCCCTGACTCGCCAGCTTTTTACTGGTGTGCAATTCACCCCGCAAGCGGTCAACACGACCCAGCATGGTTTCATCACCCATCAGCACAGGATATTCGCTACCCTCTATGTCTATCTTCAAGAGCGCTATCCTTTCGATCTCATGCTCAGTCAGCAGTTGCGCCAGGGTCACACCTTCAACCGTGACTGAATTACCATGACCATTAGTAGTGCTAAATGCCGACATACCGCCACTGTTAGCCTTCAGGTCACCAGCCAACGTGATTGGCTGACCGTCTGGCGTGACGGCTTTTTCGACAACCTTCACATTCTTGACATTGTTAGCTTCAAGATTAGCCTTCAACAGCTTCACATTTTCTGGCACTGGCTCAACAGCCAGAATGTTGATGTCTGGATATTTCATGCCCAGATAGGCACTGACCAGTCCATGATGTGCGCCCAAATCTACCACCCACTCGCCGGGCTTAAAGTCCATATCATCAAGGCTATAGGTATTCTGAATTTCCTTCAGAATGATCTTATCTACGCCAGAACCGTCAGCCAGCTTCATGTCACCAAGCTTAGCTGGCAAGCCGTCGGGCACGATAGTTGCACCGCCATTGCGCACCACATGCTTACATGCGTCACAACGAATACGATTGCAGGGTACCAGCATTTCTTCCTGGTTCAGGTTAATGCCGGTCTGGCTCCAGTCCTCGCCTTCCTCTTCGCAGATGTCACACGATGGCTGAATTTCAGCCTGGACACGTTCAAGGATTGGTTTCAGATGTTCAGTCCAGACAGTATCAATGTCATATACCAGCGCCTTACGTCTGGCCTCCTGACGCAACCCCTGCTTTTCAACTGGGTCAAGTTCGTGCCATTCTTTTAGCCTGTCTAGCGCGTCACGCACCGACGGTAAACGCCACCAGCGATTTTCAACCATCATGATTGCTTGCGGCAATTTCTTGACCAGATAACCCGACAAGCATAGTTCTGTCATGGCTGTGCAGTCGGTGACGACCACCGGGCAACCAGCCATTTGCGCTTCAACGATTGGAATACCAAAACCCTCCCCGCGCGACAGGAGAATGAATAGGTCAGCCGCGTTATACATCTGGTTCATGTAGGTGTCGTCATATTGGCCCGTCAAGTACTGGTAAGGCTGGGGAAAAATTACCTTACCTGACAGTCCGGGGAAGTTGCCCTTTAGCACATGCGGCCAGGATATAGCCATCTGGTCACGCATTTTGTTCAATAGAGTATGCACGTACAGGATAGCATTGGGGTTGACATTTTCAACATAGTCCTGGAATACCCAGAACAATTCCGCGAAGCCCTTGCGGTCAAACAGTCGATTATCCCCAACCGAGATGAACAGTTCGGTATCATCATTCACCCTGGCACGGGTGGCGGGGTCAAGATTTTTAGCAAAGAACTCGCGCTTGGCTTGCTTATGATCCATTGGATACAAGACCTTGCTATCTACCGCATGAGGGCAGTAAAGAACTTCGCGCGGGTTACCCTGCTCCTCGAAGGCGTCAGTCAAAGCTCGCTGTCCATACTTGCTGATTGCCACAACCCATTTGGCACTGTTCAGCGCGGCCAGGCTGCGCAGCATGGGCGGGTCGCTATCAACTGGCGCCAGAGCAACATGCACATTTTTGAACTTTCGCCAGATTTTATCGGTCTGGTTGAAATGATCCCAGAATGAAATTACAGCATTAGCCCGGCTAGACTGAGCAATAGGGATAAGCCCCTCGTTGCCCCAGACATCAGTGCCAAAGTGCGCATGAATTTTCATGCCTTCCCAGGTGCGTGTGCCAGACGGCATCTTGTCAGTGAAAGCAGCCAGGTCAACATCCCAATTCTGGACAGCGTTAATCTTGCGTACCATCCATCTTGTTTGCAGCCCGTAGCCGGTGATGTGGTCAGGGCTGTTTGACCACCAAAGCCACTTAAACGGTCTAGGCATCAGACTTATATCCAATCACTGTAACGACAAATTGAAACAAGAAAGCAACCCACATATTGTTCTCGCTATCGCGTCCATCAAAGCGGCGACCAGAAAACGACACCGGCTCAATGATATTTTCCAGCGGGCCAAGTGTGCTGGTTGCGAAACGTTCATTCTTGTGGTGATAGTCCACAATCCGATTGATAAAGGTTGTCACTTGCTGCAAGCCCTGGGAGCCGTCGCTATCATCACGGTCTATCTCCAGTGGCGTTACATACAAATGCGCATTTAGCGTCACCGTGCCCTCAAAAGAGCGGGTTTTGACGACCGGAAAATCAAAGGCGGCAATACTGTGCGTAATCAAGGGCGGTCGGCCAATATGCAAAGGCATATGCACGAATTCCTTGACACTTTGCGTGATGCCCGCAATCTCAGAGTGGCAGAGCGTCAGACGGTCACGAAGATCAACCAGAATACTCTCAGATGTGCTTGCCATCAGTCTGCTCTCCCGAAGATATAATCAGCCAGCACGTCGGTATACTCATCACCAATGACACCACCTGTCACATCGAAATTGCGCACAATGCCACGTCTAAGAGTTGGCCAGCCAGTAATGCTGTGATAGTAGTATTGATCCTCCTGGCCAACCACCCAGCGGGCATAAGGCGCTTGCTGCTCGTCAACAGACACCAGCAGCGAAAAGCCGTCGTCTCTCACATCAGATACCTGGGCACGGGTGCTGTCACGCAGATTGAGCGTGCGCTTATATGGCACTCGGATTCGTCCGGTCGCCAGCGCCCAAAAGAAGTACGCCTGAGCTTTTGGCGTGGGAAACTTGTGCCCGCTCGTGCCATCTGGCCAGGTGTAGCGCGGCTCTAATGGTCGCCCTCTTGGTTCAGGCGGATAGAATTCCTCTTCAAGCCACTGACGCGCCGCACTACCCTGTCTGTTGAACGCGCCTTCGTATCGTTTGGCGGTATCACCAAAAATCTGAGCAGCAACCGGCGTTTTGGACAAAGCCAGTCGCAGACGGCGCAAAAACTTGGTGATTGGTGACAGGTCGTAGTCAACTTTGAACGTCATGATGAACTCTCGGTATCCAGACCCATATCAAACTTAGACCACACCATTTGCCCCTCACCCGCCGTGTCGGGCGTCTCGCCAATTAGCTGCAATTCACCCTTACGCAGAGCGAAAAGAAAATCAGACCAGCTTTTCCAGAACGCGGTCACGTAGGCCGGTTCGTCCTTGCCAGGAAACCGCGTGCGATAGACACGAGCCGCGCAAGCATCAGAGACTTTATCGCCTATCATCTTGACATCGCGAGCATTGGTGGCTGGCACCGTATCATATTTACGCGCTGTCAGAATGGCATCAACCTC
>WJLE01000067.1 GCA_014728655.1 Candidatus Uhrbacteria bacterium | reverse complement strand
CTTATGCTCCACCAGGAGCTGTGCCTTTGTCATGAGGGAACGGACCTCCGGCAACAGCGGGAACACGGCGTTCAACTGGTAGTACTTCCGTTTCAGCCCTGGTCGCTTTTCGTCACCTCCTTCATCCTCTGCCTCCGTGATCAACCCGAACTGCATCAGGTTCGCGAGCTCCCGACGAACGGCATTGATCTGCGTGTCGATACGCCTGGTGACTTCCCGAACAAAAATCGGCTCATCCGGCTGGCTGAGAAAAAGTGAGATCAGCTTGACACGCGTCCGTGAACCAAATAGGTGTTCGAGCATAGGTTATCCCTATCCTGCCTCGTTCGAACCTGGTTGACAAGAGGGCCCCTATCCCCGTTCAGATCTGGCCAAAATGGCCTCAAGGGTTTACGATCAATTCCATATACAGGAACCCAACATGAGCGCTGAATCCAACAAGCCAAAAGAGACCGTTTTTAGAATCACGGATATCGAATATTCCAACAGTCAGATCGACGACAAGATCGTTGGGATTTTCCGATTTGAATCCTCGGGAGCTAAGAAGCGCGGACCCACGCTTCTAGTGCTCACAGAAATTGAGAGCGTTGGGTACGTTTATGATCAATTGATTGATGTCGTGAACAACGAAGCGGAACATTCCAGAAATCTAGTGTCGAATGTGGAGCAGGATCCCGTCACCCGATTCGAAAAAATCATCCAGAACATTAACCGATCAGTGAAGGATTTTTTGGAGGAGGAATCCACTCCGATCAACTGGAACCGCGTGAATATGTTCGTGCTGGAGCTATCGGAAGGACACCTCTGCCTTGCCGGCATCGGACGGCTCATGAACATGTTTTTGCAGAAGCAACCGGACGGCAGCTATCGCACGTTCGATCTGTTCGGCTCCCTCGATCAGAGCGTGGACCTGAATAAGGAAAAAGTATTTTCAAATATCATTTGCGGAGATTTCCGTTGTGACGACTTGCTCATCGCCGGCTCCAACAACTTCGAGCGCATCCGGAACGAGCTCCGACTCAAGGAGCGGCTCACCACGCTGCCACCGGTGACCGCAACGCTGGAGATCAAACAGGAGCTTGAATCCCGAGGAACACCGGATGACTTCGTTGCCACCGTCGTGGCCTGTACGGCAGCAGATAAGCCCGCACCGACCCTCCCGGCGGCAACCGGAGAGGATGCTCCGGATCGGAGCACGGCATCCATTCAGGAACTCCGCAACACCGAAGCATCCACCACGCGAACCCTGGCTCCAACCATCGCTCCCAAGGAACAGCAAACGCAGACCGGAGAACCGAACGCTCCCCGACTGAAAAAAAGTCGTTTCGGATTCCTGACGAAAATCGTACGTCTGGTGAAGCGCGAGCGCGTCAAGGATGTTGCGAACATGGTGAATCTGCGCGGCATGCATGCCGGATTTGGATCCTTCTTTACGAAGCGCTTTAAGCTCATCATTACCGCTTCCGTGATCCTCGTCCTTCTGGTCGTGGTTGGGTATTTCTATCAGCAACAACGCAAACGAACAGCTGCGGAAGAAGCCGCTTGGAACTCCAGTTACGATGAGATTCAGTCCATGATCAACAAGGCCGAAGGGGATGCCGTCTACTCCGAGGACCGTGCGCGCAAGGGTCTGGCAACGGCATTGGAGAAGTTGGATACGCTGGATCGCTCCACCGAAGAGCGGGCGGAAGCCATCGCCTCATTGGAAGACCAAGCATCAGACATCCGGATCAAGCTCCAACGCCTCGTCACGGTGAATCGACCAACGGAAGTGTATACACTGCAGGACGGAATCGCAGATGGAGCCCTGATCTCCCCGATCCTGTTTGAAGGCAACCTGGTTGCGGCAGACCAGGCGAACGAGGAACTCGTCGTTGTGGATCTGGAAACGAATGACATTAGTAAAGTTCCGCTTCCCGACGGTCTGAATCGAGTTGCGGGCATCGCCGCCGGACGCACGAGCGTCATCATCCTTGCAGAGAATCGCGACCTCTATGCGGCGGATCTGGATTCCAAGGCCGTCAGCGAACTGACCTTGGGAAGCGCAGACGGATCCGGTACATCGGACGTCGTCACCTATGCCAACCGTCTGTATGTCCTGGACGCGACCGCTGAGCAGATCTGGCGGCACCCGAGCATTTCGGGCGGCTTCGGTGCAGCAACGGCCTACCTACAGGCATCCAGTGCCAGTTTGAACGATGCCGTTTCGCTCGCCATCGACTCTAACGTCTACGTGTTAAAAGGAGATGGAACCGTGGTCCGCTATTACGGAGGTGGGCAGGACGGGTTCACGCTGACACCCATCGACCCCCCACTCACGAACGGGAATCAGATCTGGGCGGAAGCGGATCAAAACTACATCGTCATCGCAGATCAGGCAGGCAAGCGAATCGTCGTCTTTACGAAAGAAGGCAAGCTCGTGGCACAGTATCAATCCCAGGCCTTTGTCGGGCCGACAGACGTGACCGTAGATCCGGAGACGAAGAAGGTCTACGTCGTGGATGGGAACAAAGTGTACCAATTACTGTTACCGTAGAGGTTGTACAATTCAGCGACCAGCACGGCGAAACAAAAACCCTCGTTGCTGTAGTTTTGCGCGACGAGGGTATTAATTGGATATGGAGTTTGTCATGAGATATACATTCGAATTTGACGT
>WJLE01000066.1 GCA_014728655.1 Candidatus Uhrbacteria bacterium | reverse complement strand
TCACGCCGTCCAGCCGTACACCCGTCTTCGCTTTACCTTCCGCACCGCGCTCGATATCCGTCTTCTTCGTTGCCTCCTCGCGGTATTGCGCCACGGCATCGGCATTCGTTAACGTCCCGTCCTGCATCCACTGCGCGACCAGAGCATGCTCGGGTGCGAACACCATGTATGTCGCACCGAAGAGGGTATCCGGACGCGTGGTGAAGACGGTGATCTCCTCGCCCGTTGTTGTTGTAAAGATCACATTCGCGCCAACACTCTTACCGATCCAGTCGATCTGCTGTTTTTCGATACGGTCGAGATAATCCACGGTCCCCAGATCCTGAAGCAAACGTTCCGCGTAATTCGTGATGCCGATCATCCACTGCGCCTTTTCACGCTTTTCTACCTTCGTCCCACAACGTTCACATTCCCCGCCCTGCGCCTCTTCATTCGCGAGTCCGATCTTACAATTTGGACACCAGTTAATGATCGTCTTCGACTTATAGGCCATGCGAGATACATCCCCTTCCGGCACTGGAGCGAGTGGATCTTTCACAGACTCCGCTTTCCCTGTGTTTGGATTAAACTGGCTTTTAAAGAACTGCAAGAACATCCATTGCGTCCATTTGTAGTAAGCAGGGTCGGTCGTATTTACCTCGCGACTCCAATCAAACCCAAACCCGATGGACTTGAGCTGTCGCGTAAAGGTAGTGATATTTTGTTCCGTCGCATCCTGCGGTTTGATCTTATGCTTGATGGCGAAGTTCTCGGTCGGCAATCCGAACGCATCCCAACCAATCGGATAAAGCACGTTCTTTCCCTCCATCCTACGTTTCCGCGTCACAACATCATTGGCCGTATAAGACCGTGGATGCCCCACATGCAAACCCGCCCCGGATGGATACGGGAACTCAATGAGACCGTAGAACGTATCCGCTCCGCTTTCGGTGGCGCGATAGGTCCCCCGCTCCTCCCAAATCCCCTGCCATTTCGGTTCGTATTCGCTGAATGGTCGCTGATTCGCCATAGTGAAAAGAGCGTACCAAGCCTAGACGCGTAGGGCAACGGCCGCTAAGATAGGAGCGATTTATGAAAATCTACCTTCCACTTCTTGTCCTGACGATCCTACTGGGTTCCGGATGCAGCGCCTCTCCATTTGCAGAGTCACCCGGCTCCTTCACGGTTCCGATGAAAACGATCGAGCTGGAAGAGCATCCGGAGCGTCAACCGCTCTGCATCCGCTTCTCCGTCGAGGACGGATTCTCGAACTGGGTGGAGGCGTACGCAGCAGGTGAGGAAGATGCCATCCGTTATGCGCTGGGTGTAAAGCTACCGGAGGAGGCGAATCCGGAATTGATCGCGAATATCAAAACAACGCTAACCGAAGACGCCTACGTCCATTTCTTCTGCGTTCTGGATGAAGCAAACGATGTGTATGCCTGGGCTGCGGACCTTACAGCGGATAGCGACTCCTGCCGGGCCATGATGCATACGCAGGTGGAAGGATCCGTCACCTCCGCACTCATGGAGTCCCAAACCGCTACGACAACCTGCGATGAACTCTGCGCGCCGAAATATCAAACGGAAGAAAAACTGGTCTGGCAGTGCGATGTTCAACCAACGGATACAGAGACCAAATGGAGCGAGCTGCATATGCTGCGCTCGAACGGCGAAGCTCGAGCCTTCGGCTGTGTCGAAGATGTCAGCGGCATCACACCCGGGTGTGTGAGATAGAACGTACAACCATTGACAATCACACTATTTTTTACTAGTATGCGCCATTCGAACCTTTCATCCGAAAAATAAGGAGTAGGCATTGAACAACAACGGGCACCATCAGTCTCAAGAGAACGAAATCGGTGACACACCGTCCGAAGCGGTCACACTTGCCATCCATTTGATGACCGGATTGGTAGATGATTACGCCTCCAGCTCGGACGAAGAAGTTGTCGACTTTAACAACGCGTCAAAGGAAGTACACGACGCAATGCGATTCCTGTGCCACCTTCCGTATAGTCCAGTCGAAACGGATGTGGACGTCATCTCCTGCATCTTGACCGAACTCAAAAATCGTCAGGTCATTAGCATGCTGTTCACGTATTGGATCGAACGATTGCTGGAGGCGGAACAATGCGGACAAGCGATCGAAGTTGCAAGACGCGTCCGAGATCGATTCCCGGGCGATACCCTTGTCGCCCTGAGTGGCTACTTCATGATCACCGCTTACCAGCCAGGCAACGAATACAAAGAAGAGGCCCTGGAATGCATCGAGCGGGAAACCTGTCCGTGCATTAAAGCAATTGCTCAAATACATTTCGCCATTGCCGATCGAAATCTCGAGCTACTCCAAGAACAGCTCGAGGGACTCGCGATTTGTCTTCCGGACCGCCCCGGCAAAGCCGCAACGGTCATTGAGAACCTGACAATCCTCCAACAGGCCTCATTGGAAGAATACCCGGAGCTGTACGAACTATTACAGGAACAACTGGAACGACTCTTGGCAATCGCATACAAAGTCGCCCCCAACTAACAGAATCCCCCAGTGCTTACTGGGGGTTTGTTGTAGTCTCCACTCCATCCGTTTTACGGAACCCCACGCGATCCGGAGCTTCGTCTACGGTGATGCCGAACTGCCGACCCAACATGATCGCTTCATCACCGTAACGATCTTTGATCGCATCCAACGCTTGAGAGGCGCGTTGGACACGAAGCATTCCGTGATCCGTGATGCGTGATGCGTTGTCTCGATCCCCACGGACGACGCGCTGCGGACGACGCGCCAAATCAAAACAGAGCTGCCCACTGGGTTCGCCGAACTCCGTAAAGGTGACCGCTAAAAATGAGACCGGGCGCTTCCCATCCCACATTCCCTGCAGAAGCTGCATCGTCGTATTGATTAACGTAAACGAATCACTCGTGACTTCATCTAGACGGATGAACTGACTATCCCCGCCGCCACCCCAAGGCCCGCTTTGACGCATCTCTCCACGAAACCCCACAGACACGATCACGAGGCGAGCCGCAAGCCCTTGTGCACGAAGTCGCCGGGCCGCCTTTTCAGCCAACTTCGTTAACACCGGAACAACCTTCTTCTCCTTATTCACACGATTCGGCACGCAATAGGAATGTCCGACAGACTTTGGTTTGGGCGATTCGGACACCACATCCTCGATGTCGTGCAAATGAAGCTTGGCCCAAAGCAGGTATCCCATTTTTCCAAACGCATGCATCAGGTTCGAGACCGATGCGTACTTCAGTTCCAACGGCGTATGGTATCCCAACGCTTCAATCCGCCGACGCATACGACGACCGATCCCGCAGATATCTTCCAAATCCAAATCTGCAAGTACCCGATCGATATTCTCTGCGGTGATCACTGTAAGGCCCGAGGGTTTTTGAATATCGGACCCAAGCTTTGCCAGGAATCGTGTGGGTGCGATTCCAATCGAACAGCGTAACCACTCCCCAACTTCGCTGTAGATACGCTGCCGAACGCGCGTCAGCGCCCAGGCCGCTTCGGCGGGATCACGATACCAGCCCTTCAGATCCAAAAACGCTTCATCAATGGAATAGTGCTCCACCCGATCCGATACCTCGTGCAAAATAGAGAAGATGCGCGACGTCGTGCTGCGATACTTCGCAGGTTCATTCTGCACGAAGACGGCATCGGGCACGAGACGCTTTGCATCCTCCATGCGCATGCCCACCTTCATGCCCCGCTCCTTGGCTTCAATGGATGCGGCGATCACACAGCCACCCGGATGCAGATAGGCACACACGCCCAACGGCCTTCCGCGCAGCAACGGATTCGCTTGCTGTTCCACGGAAGCGAAATACGAGTTCATGTCGAGATGGGCGACCAGATTTGGTGCGTAGTCCGTAGTGCGTGGTACGTGGCTTTTGTGCATAACTGGACTCTTGACTCATCATGTGAAAACGATCACTAAATGGATTATATGAAGGGTTATCAAACACTCCTTGTCTGGCAAAAATCATTTGAGCTAGTTGAAAAGATCTATGTCGCCACAAACACATTTCCTAAAGAAGAGCGTTACGGACTCACATCTCAGATTCGTCGCGCAGCAATTTCTATTCCATCGAATATCGCCGAGGGCTATCGAAGAAAGCACCCAAAAGTGTGGAAGGAATTCACCTTGATCTCCTACGGATCCGCATCTGAGCTCGAAACACAACTCCTACTCGCTCACAAACTCTCGTACTTATCCGATGCATCGTTCCAAGAACTGATGGAATTATTAAACCATGTGCTGCGTCTTCTAAATGGATTTTTAACTTACATCACCACGCACTACGTACCACGGACTACGCACTAGCCTCACACATCTCCTCCAGCATCCAGCGCAGACTCTCGGTTCGAAACGATAACCGGTATGAGGTGTCCTGGTTCGAGACGGAGAAATAATAGATCTTCTCACGACCATCGTGCTCCGTGTGCACCAGATTCACCTTGTTTACGCTGTAGTAACGATTCCCCCACTTAAAGGTCATGGGTTCCGTGGCCTCCTTTCGGAAGGCGGCGAGCACCTCGATAGGCTCATTAACTTGTTGGTACATCATAGGATTAGAGAATAGACGTAAGAGTTTGATCATAAATTTGGTGTGAGTATTTAGCTGCTCCTTTCGGCATGCGCGAGGAACTCGACGATGGACCGATTGGGCACGGGAGGGGCATTGCGTCCAAGATCGATCCATTGATGCTTGCGCCGAGTTTCCTCGCGATTGCGAAGGAGCATGAACCAAGACCGTACGCGAACACGGGAAGAGGAATTGAAAGGATGATAGAGATTAAAGCGCGCGAGGACGGAAGGAGCGGATGACGGCACGAACGATACCTTGAATGAGCGGATCAAACGCGTAGATCGGTTTCATCTTTTTGTTTGCCGGTTGCAACCGGATACGATCTTTCTCCCGGTAAAATCGTTTTAGCGTGGCATACGCATTATCGAGCAGGGCGACCACGACGTCTCCGTTTTGCGGGGACGGGTTCCGTTCCACAACCACGTAGTCCCCATCCAGAATCCCGTCATCAATCATGGACTCCCCTTTCACCTTCAGTACATACGAGTTCGCCGAGTTCGGAACCAGGTCCACCGGAACGGCCATGGTCTCATGCTCTTCCAGTGCCTCGATGGGCTGACCGGCGGTAATGAGTCCGGCCAGTGGAAGAACAACGCTTTTCCCCCATCGCACCGCCTTGTCCGTCGGCTCCAGTTCGCGTGAATTTCCTCCGCCGCTGCTCTTTAGATACCCACGTTCACGAAGTGCTTGGATGTGCACGTGTACCGTGGAGGGGGAAGCCAGATTCAGTCCATCCGCGATCTCACGGTATGAAGGTGGGTACCCTTCGTCGTTGATAAATTGGACGATAAAGTCGAGAACTTCCTTCTGTTTGGGGGTAAGTTTGGCAGTCATAAGCTTATAGAACAAAAATAGAACATCTGCAGCCTACGGTCAAGATGCGATGGTTAAGCTAAAAAAACCAGTTATCCACGGAGCGCTTGCGGGAATGAACGTTCTATGAGACTGACTGGATTAAGAGGTCGCCCCCCCACCTCCCGTTGTACAGCTCGGTTCACCGCCGGCTTCAGGCTGCGAAGACCGTAGCAAGACCGACGCAACGACATTCAACGCAACCGGTCCACGACTTCCAGACTGATCCCAGTACGCAATCCCTATCAACCCTTCGTCGACCGGCATCCGCCGGTCTCCTCAGGGCAGGCCTGCCTGCCTAACCACCTAACGAC
>WJLE01000065.1 GCA_014728655.1 Candidatus Uhrbacteria bacterium | reverse complement strand
CCCTTCCCGCCCTGAACGCACGTGCCCTGGAACTCGCGATGCTCGCCGGACATGCGATGAGCTGTGAGCTTCCAGAAACGGCAAAGTTCGATCGTAAGAACTACTTCTACCCCGACCTCCCAAAGGGCTATCAGATCAGTCAGTTCGACCTACCCGTGTGCGGCAAGGGATTCTTAGACGTGCACGCAGAGGATGACAAAGCACCGCGAAAAGACATTCGGATCGGCATCACGCGTGCACACCTCGAAGAGGACGCAGCAAAGAATCAACATGCCCCCGATGGGACGTCGACCCTGGTGGACTACAACCGCGGTGGGACTCCCCTGCTGGAAATCGTGACGGAGCCGGACTTCCGACACCCGGCAGAAGCAAAAGCATTCCTGCAGGAGCTCCGGGCGCTGATGCGAACGATCGGAGTGAGCGACGCGGACATGGAAAAGGGTCAGATGCGCTGCGATGCGAACATCTCACTGATGCCGTTGGATGAAGATGGAACGTTTGCACAGGATCACTTCAATCCCAAGGTGGAAGTGAAGAATCTAAACTCCTTTAAGGCGGTAGAGCGGGCACTCTACTATGAGATCGATCGGCAAACGGATCTGTACGAAACGAACACGCCACCGGTGCAGTCCACTCGAGGCTGGGATGAGCATCGTGGAGTCACGACCGAGCAGCGAACAAAGGAAGGGTCGGCAGACTACCGCTATTTCCCGGAGCCGGATCTTCCACCGGTGGATCTGAAGGAAGTGCGTGAAGCCATGAAATCCAAACTCCCTGAACTACCGCAAGCAAAGCGCATTCGCTTCCGGGACGAATATGGATTCAGCGAAGGGGATGCCGCATTCCTCATCGCCAACGACGGCTGGGCCGATTACGCAGAGCACGTCATGAGCGAACTCGCAGGATGGCTCGGTGCGATGGAAAAAGGAAAATCCGGGGGCGAAGCAATGGAGGAACAGCAAAAGAAACTCGCCAAGCTCGTAGGCGGATGGCTTACGAGCAAGCTAGCCGGCATTCTGATGACGGAGATGGAGCGAACGATCAAGGAGGTAAACGTCACTGCAGAAAACTTTGCAGAATTTATTAAGATCCTACATCAGGGGGAGATCAACTCCTCCAATGCTCAAAAGCTACTCAAGCTCATGATTGAAAAAGGCGCAGATCCCAGTCACCTCATGGAGGAGCATAACCTTGGACAGAATATGGATGAAAGTGAGCTTAAGGAGATCGTCCAACGACTGATTGATGAGAACCCGAAACAGGTGGAGCAATTTAAATCCGGAAACGAAAAGATCCTCATGTGGTTCGTCGGAGGCGCCATGAAAGCCACAGAGGGCCGCGCGAATCCGGAGAAGGTTAAAGCGCTGGCTGCTGAGCTAATGAAGTAACTAAAGCGCCCGGAAGGGCGTTTTTTCATTGACAGAAAACTTGAGATGTAGTATGACAGTGTCGGAGGAACGACATGAACGTTGAACAAACGGAACAAAATGGTCGCTATCGTAAAATCACTTCAAATTACCTTAGGATCGTTGACTTGTTTCGTCAGTTCGGACTGACGATGGACCGCGCGGATGACATTAGTCGCATCGACGCCGACGAAAATTATTGTCTCTTCAAAAAATCCATCCGTTTTCGCAAGCGGTCTACAGAACTCATCCTGAGTCTTGACCAAGCCTTTCGCGCAGAAGGCGCAAACCTTTTACCCGGACCGGAAGTGCATCTTTGGCTGCTCTTTCAAATGAATGATGCGGGAAACTTGAATCAGGGAGCAATCTGGAGCTTGGGATTGACCATCGACCTTGACCAAGATTGGCACGCCTGTGTCCGAGCAGAGCATGACGCCGAGATGGGCGAACGACCTCCGGAATCCCTATGTAACATCGCTCAGGAACTAAGATCCTTCCCACTTAACTGGGCGGAACTGGATGTTGTTCACTATATTGAACGTCCAGTGGATGAACAAAAAACAAACGAAACGATCCTTGGACTCGTTGAGTGCTTCAAGAACGCAGAGTAATCTCGCTCGCCCTAGGACGCATCTACGGATGCGTCTTTTTAAAACTTCTGCTGTTACCGACCGATCCATGCAACGCGGGGTGAGTGGAGGATCTGTAAACGACCTAACGATTCAGATCTCCATTCCTCTGTCAGACCAACCCGGTTTGGATTCAGTCGGTTCAATAACCACTCCTTATTCATTTCTCCTCCATTGCTTTAACGAACTCTCTCTGTTGAATCGCCACATCTAACGATTCGTCTTCCTCGTAATGAACCAACGTGTCACACCGATGCTTCTTCGTAAATGCTTGAGGGAACATACCTGTGCGATGCTTCTCCACCCTCCCCTCTAGCTCAACCATCGAACCAACGTAAAGCACTCGACTGATACTGACCATGGTATAAACGTAAGGCGTAAAACTTCTGCAAATCGTTCGACCCTCCCGCCGCGTTAAACGCGGTAGGGTCGCTCGAAAACGATACAAAAACATCCAGTCCCATGAACCCTTACCGTTAAATGTGGGTGCGTAAAAACACGTACAATAATTGACACCTTAGTACTTAAGCCACTCCTCCACCACTTCAATCCCCTCCTCCTCACTCTTCACCCAGTGAATGCGCGGATCGCGCTTAAACCAGGTCCACTGCCGTTTAGCGTACTGAATGGTCTGTTTCTTCAACTTCTCCACGGCTTCTTGGAGCGTAACTTTCCCTAGCAGGTAATCTGCAAAATCCTTATACCCGATTGCCGTCATGGCCGGTGCGCTCAACGGAATATCTTCCTTCAGGAGTGCACGGATCTCCTTCACCAGACCCTGCTTTACCATCTTTTCAATGGCAACACGAATACGCGCATACAGATCCTTATGCGTCCGCGCGATGCCGATCTGCAACGGTTCCACGATCGGTGCCCCCTTTTTGCGTAGCTCGCTAAACTTCTTGCCACTGAACGTCAGCACTTCCAGCGCACGGATAACACGCCGCTTGTTCTTAATATCCACAAACTCCAGCGCTTCCGGATCCAGGATTAACAATAATGATACGAGATCGCGAAGCGGCTTCTGATCCAATGCCTCGCGATAGGCCGGCTGCGGTTCGACTTCCGGGAACTGCAGGTTGTCGATGATAGAGCTGATGTAGAGTCCGGTGCCACCGACGACGATGGGTAGATGTTTTCGCTTCACGATGCCATTGATCGCTTTGAGCGCGGCATCGCGCCACTGCGGTGCTGCATACGTCTCGGTTGGTGGAAGGAAGTCCATGAGATAATGTGGAATCCCTTTGTGTAGATACGCAT
>WJLE01000064.1 GCA_014728655.1 Candidatus Uhrbacteria bacterium | reverse complement strand
GTTCCGGATCACTGGCCATGGAACGGAGCAGGGACATCATCGCTGCATTCACGGCATCTTTAACGCCCTTCTCAATCGCCTGTTTGTCATTCATGAGGCTGGGATCGATTTCGACGCTCTGCACCTGCTGTGTGCCATCAATCGTCACTTTAACCTTACCCCAGGCGCCGGTACCTTCGGAGGTCTTTTGCGAAAGCGTCTTACGGATCTTATAGGAATCTTTGATCTGTTTAAGTTTGTTGAACATGGGTTTGGTCGTTAGGTGGTTAGGTGGTTAGGCTTGCCCTGAGGAGCCCTGAGTATAGCGAAGGGGACGTAGGGTTGTCGTACATTTTAGATTGCTGGATGGTTGTCGATGGATAAGCGCCATCTACCGATCTAACAATCGAACAGCCTAACTAGGATGGCGTGCCTTGGGGGTTTTGTCCAGGGCCTGGTGGGAGCGCCCCCGTTTCCGGTCCACCGGCCATTGCCGGCTGGCCCTGCGGTGCACCCATGCGTCGTTCCAGGTTTCTAAAGGTTGCGCGGGATTCATCGAAGAACAGACGCACGATACCCTGAGGTCCATTACGATGTTTGGCGATATGGATTTCCGCCGTATTCCGTTCCTCCGGGGAGAGGTCATCCAGCCGATAGTTTTTATCCGCTGCTTTACGATAGATAAACATCACCAGGTCCGCGTCTTGCTCGATGGAACCCGATTCACGAAGGTGAGCCAGCTTGGGAATGGCGGGTTTCGTCAGCTCTACCTGTCGACTGAGCTGAGATAGCGCAATCACCGGAATATTAAGTTCACGTGCGATGGATTTTAACCCGCGAGTGATCTGTGCAATTTCCTGTGTGCGGTTATCGTTGTTACCACCTCCGGCACGCCCTTCCATCAGCTGAAGATAATCGATGACGAGCATATCTAGTCCGTGATCCATCTGCAGTCTGCGTGCCTTGGTGCGAATTTCCATCACATTCAGGCTGGCGGTGTCGTCGATATAGATGGGTGCCTCGCTAAGCGTTCCGAGCGCGTGTCCAATGCGTGAGAAGTCATCGTTCGTTCCCTGGCTGCTCAGTCGACCATTACGGAGGCTCCATAGGTTCACGTTGGCTTCCGCGCAGATCATGCGGTCCGTAAGCTGTTCTTTACTCATTTCCAAAGAGAATAGACCGACCTTCTGTTGATGCTTTGACGCAGCGGTCCGTGCGATATCCAGTGCTAAACTCGTTTTTCCACAACTTGGACGTGCGGCAAGAATAATGAGGTCGCTTTTTTGCAAACCACCCAGGAGTTTATCGAGATCCGCGAATCCCGTGGGTGTTCCACGAAGTTTTCCAGCATCCCGATGAAGTTCATCGATACGATCAAACGCCGTACCGAGCATCTCTTTCAATGGTGTAAAAGCGCTCTTGAGGTAGTTCTGTGAGACGGCGAATAGCTTCTGCTCCGCAAGGTCGAGCACCTCCTGCAGCTGCTCCGCCTGATCATATCCCATGGCTGTGATATCACTGGCGGCCTTGATCAATTTTCGCAGTGTGGATTTTTTTGTGACGATGTTCGCGTAGTTCTCGACGTGACTTGCCGTCGGTACGGCATTTGAGAGGTGGACAAGATACGTTCGTCCCCCCACGCGCTCCAGGTGCGATCGTTCATCCAGAAGATTTCCAAGAGATAGGAGATCCACCGGTTCATGCTTCCGGTACAGATCCAGGATCGCTTCGTAGATGACTCGGTGCTTGTCGTCGTAGAAGTCCTCTGATTTTACGAAATCGGCTACCTTAACCAGGGCGTCCTTATCCAGCAGAAAAGATCCGAGCAGAGATTGCTCCGCTTCCAGGTTTTGCGGGGTTAAACGCTCTAATTCATTCATGTGCTCAAAACCTTACATGGACGGATGGGGGTGGGCAAGGAGAGGAGGCGGGGACGGAGGAGGGAAGATGGATGAGGGGTTTTTGAGCTACCCACACGATACCAAGGCTTCGTTGGGACTGGTGCGTTGCGGGTTTGGGCAAGGAGTGATGGCAATGACATGTCAGATTACGGGTTGAGCTACGGTCCTTGAACGGTGAGTCAAGATGACAACGAACGATGTCACGCTGTGAGCTCCCATCCCCGTTTTTCACCTCGGGCTGTAGCCCTGAGCGTAGTGAAGGGACGGCAAGAGGGCTACGTAGGGGTTCGAGGTGACAAAAGGGGTAGATTCGTCGTTGATTACGTCCTCCCCGCCCCATTGCTACACCGAGGTTGAGCGCGTGGCTCCACGATGCCAAGGCTTGGTGGGCGAGTGGATCGCGCCCGCTTGGTGTTCCATCAAAACGAGGTGATACGCATCGCGTCCACCCATCCACCTATCCGTCCGCCTGCCTGCCGGATCGACAGGGCGGGTAGGTCTGCCGTACCGTGATGGCGGGCAGGGTTGTAGGCCGAGGAATGCGTGGGCGGACCATCTTGAACGAACAACGACCGACAGACAGGTAGATACGCGGACCTGCGAATCAACAGACGCGCCTTTCCATCCTGAAACCGATCAGCGTATACTGTTCTAGTTTATTATTCACCTTTAACTTCTTTATGTTAAAAAAGATGCTTACTAAGGGGATTTCCGTGCTAACGACGTTCGCGGTTTCCCTAACGTTCTTGCCATCCGCCCTGTTCGCGCAGGATGATGCCATGATGTATGACGAAACGTCCATGATGATGAGTGAGGAGTACGCCGAGGACGACGTGATCCTCGAAGAGGGGGATACGCCCCTTGAGCGCTATGCAAAACTCCGTCGCACGTGGGTGGTGTACCGTGAAGTCGACAGTGCGCAGATCTACGCCATTACGCACGATAAGACGAAGCGCGCCATCCAGACGTTGGACTTCTTTACACAGTACAACGCGAACTACCGAATTCAATTGGTGAAGGTCGGTCGTTTGGCCGAGATCCAGGACGGGGAACCCCTCACGACCATGGACGGATTCAATCCGGAGGATTACCGGAAGCGACCCTGGCGCTGTCGTTTGGTTAAGGCCTCCACGGATCCCGCCGTGTACCTGGTCTGCGGAAACAAGAAGCGTGTGATCGTCCGTGAGGGTGTATTCCATCGATACGGCTGGGAGTTCCGCGATGTCGAAACCGTTGATCAGACGGAACTGGATGCCTACGACACCGGCGCCGAACTGAACGAAGAGACCGTTTTTACGCAGGATGTGGAAGTCGAGACGACGGAAAATCGTAAGCTACGGGAGCGTATCATGGAGCGGCTTCGCCTGCGTGGTAAGACGCTGATCCGTAATCGTCTGATTAAGTCCGTCGATGATCCTAAGGTCTACTTCATCACACGTAATGGAGAACTTCGACATATCGAGGATGAGACCGTCGTGTACCGATTCGGACTCGATCTCGGAGATGTGACGGAGGTTAGTGCAGATGAGCTCGAAGCCTTCGAGGAATCGAACTCCTTTGGTGCAGACGACAGTGCTGCGGTGTTGGATCAGCGCGTGGAATAATTTGATCTGCAAAAAGCAAAAACATCGCGAATAACGCGATGTTTTTGTATGGCGAGCGTCCTTCGACTCCTCGCCAGTGGTG
>WJLE01000063.1 GCA_014728655.1 Candidatus Uhrbacteria bacterium | reverse complement strand
TCTCTATTCCAGTCCGGACGAACACATGAATACACTGGACCAGGAACTTCGCTGGCTGCTTCAAGAAGGTTTCATCTCCAAGGAAACCGCCGCGGCTCACGCCCGCAACCCGGACAAACTCTAATCCCAATCAAAAAACCCATGCGAGGGTTTTTTTTGATTTGTTAGAGATAGGTGTCTGGTTCAAAACAATAGTTAAAGGCGGCCTGATCGATATTCGTATCCGCTCCGCTCGTCACGGACTGCGCCTGTCCGTACCGCTGGATCAACCGATTGAGCGCGTCCGCGGTTTCGAGATTGTTGATACTGATACAAATATCCATTCCCGCATGATCGGCGTCATAGCCATAGAAGAAGTCCGCGTCATTATCAGCCAGCCCCGTACAATCACTGACGGCCTGAGGATCTTTGGGAACGACCCCCATAATACCGCTTGCGTTCAGTTCGTTCCGGAACGCGTTGTCACAATCCTGACTAATCTGCCCACCACCAACCATCGATTCTCCGGGGTAACTCCCGGTCTCTTCAAAATAAAGTCGCATGGCTTGCTCAATCGCCACGATATCGGTGATCCGTCGCGTATCTCGCGCCTTCTCGCGCGCGCTACCAAAGGCGACAACGGCCAAGGTTGCCAGCAACCCGATGATGGCGATGACGACGAGTAACTCGATGAGGGTAAACCCCTTCTGGTGTTTCATGCACCAAGTTTACTAGAGATCCGCATTCAAACAAAGTCCTGAACAGGACTTTGCGCTACTCCTTGATGAACGATTCAATCTCTTCCTTGATACGATCGTGTTTCACCAGACGAGATTCGGATTCGTTCCTCAGCTTCCACTCCACAGCGTCTTCCGCAAGCGTCTTTTCTGAAATGACGAGGCGCAGCGGATCGCCGATCAGATCCGCATCTGCAAACTTCTGCCCAGCGCTCACCGTGAGGCGATCATCCCACAGCGCTTCAATTCCCTCCGAAGCAAGATCATCGACGATCCCCTCTGCTGTTGTACGTATGCGCTCCTGCATGGTTTCATCCTTGGAGTTTAAACTGATGACATGAACCGGATATGGTGCAAGGCTTTTTGACCAGATCATCCCTTTCTCGTCGTGATGCGCTTCCACGAACGCACCCATCACACGCGACATCCCAATGCCGTAGCAACCCATGTAGACCGGCTGCGGCTGACCCTGTTCATCCATAAACGTCAGCTCAAAATCCTTGGTGTATTTTTCCTTGAGCTTAAAGATATTCCCGACCTCGATCGCCTTCATCATCTTCACCGGCCCGGAACCGTCCGGCGCCGGGTCCCCATCCTTCAGATCCGGGACGATCTCCTTGTTCCATGCATAGTCCCCAGATTGGTTCACGAAGATGAGATCCTCACCGCTGTCCGTCGGCATTTGGAACTCGTGACTCACCCTGCTGAACGATCCGCCGCTCGCTTCTGTGGGAATGCCATTGATCCCGCATCGCTGAAAAATCCGCTTGTATGCCTCCAGCACTTCATCGTAATACGCCTCCATATCCTCGACGGTGGCGTGGAAGCTGTACAAATCTTTCATGTTGAACTCGCGTCCACGTAGGATACCGGACTTCGCGCGCAGTTCGTTGCGGAACTTATCCTGAATCTGATAGACGGCAACGGGCAGATCCTGGTACGAATGGACGTGCTTCTTGAGGAGCGGTGTAACGATCTCCTCATGCGTCCAGCCCAATCCGACGTCACGATCTCCGGCTCCCGTAAACTGAAACATGACCTCCGGACCCGGATCCTCCCAACGTCCGGTCTGCTTCCAGGGTTCTGCGGACAGGAGCGCGGGCATCAGAATCTCCTGACTGCCGATCCGGTTCATCTCTTCGCGGACAATCTCCTGGATATTCCGCAGTACGCGGAGTCCGAGCGGTAAATAGGTGTAGACACCGGCCATGTGCTGATCGATGAATCCGGCTCGTGTCAGCAATTGTGCGTTCGGACTTTCGGCATCATGAGTCGCTTCCTTCGTCGTTTTCGTAAACAGTTGTGACATGCGCATATGCAGCATAGCCTAATGGGTTCCCGGGGTTTGAGCAAGAGCCGGGAAATCAAAAAAACGTGTCTAGGCAGACACGTTTGGAGTCGTCGCAAGGCGTTCCAGGACTTGCACATGAGTGTAAAGCTGCGCGATCCGCTGACGGTCCTCCAGACCAAGGAGGTGCGTCTGTCCCTGATAGGACCGTTCCAATCGCTGAAGCAGTTGACGGAACAGCCGGACGTCCACAGCTACGATGGTTTGCGTAACGCTGCACTGGATCGCCTGGACCCGACGCCGAAATAGCTCCATGGATCGAGACTCTACGGTATTTCGCCTCAGGGAACGATGTAGATCGCATGCAACAGCTGCCATTCGCTCCAGCGTTTCGGGAAGGGAGGGTGGATTAGACGAAACACGTTGAGTCGGGACCTGTTCGGACGGTACTTCTTCATCCCACACATCCGGTGGAAAACTCTCTCTATCCGCGCCCCAGATGGAGCGATCCATACATTTCGTTATTGCGGTTCTATTTTTCGACATGGCCAATGAGCTCCAATGTCTTACCATGGGACCGTTACACTGACAATCCTGGATCACAAAACCCACGCAGGAATTCCCTGTGTGGGTTTCTGGTACACCAGACTGGTACGAAGTTCCAACCTGTAGTTGGCTCCAGCCAACCGTGCCTAGAATTTAGATCTTCTACCGGTTGCGCCGGCCCGACAATGCCCGGACCAACAACTCTTGCCTAGTTACGTAGACGACCTTTTGTGCGACCCGGCGCCCGCGATACTTGGCCCGAAAGCAATCGACAATTGTGCCAACAGCTTCTTCGACCTCTTCGACCGTTGGCGCTTCCAGGTCAACCATGACCATGATATGTCGGTCGCGAACAAGCGGATACCTCGCCCACGCGGAAGCCCCATCCAGTCCTTCAGCCACAGCGGCCTCTCTAGCGTTCCGCCTAGCTGGGTCGTCCCACCAACCCTTTATGACGGGCCGCTCCGTTTCCGCGGAAACCCACGTGCCGCCAACTACTCCGCACTCGTCCTGGAGAGCGCGCAGTGTCCGGTGTGCCGCAACCTCTTGCGGTCCCTCCACTGGTAGCAGGACACTTAGTCGAACACAGGGGGTCATTGGCACATCCAGAGCATCTATTCGAAGTAGAGAGAAACAGAGCCGCTTTGGTTGGCGACTCTGTGAGGAACGGGCTATGGCTTCGCGTGTTCACGCTTGTTGCGCATTTCCGCCGCGAAGAAGTCGACGTCCCGACGAACTGCCTTTGGGATATCGCCCTGGGTGGGATTGGACTCCATGTGCTCAAAGTACTCCGCCCGTGCGCGTGCTCGAAGCACGGGGTTAGTCCAGAGCCTGTCCACGGCCGCGGCAAAGTACGAATCCACCTCAGCCCTCAGCTTGGGAGCGGAGTCCACGATGCGCTGAAGATGCTCGGGCAACGGAAGCGGTCCGATGCCATCGTCCTTGTCGGACATTTGTCCTCCTGGCACCTCCAGAGGTGAAGGTGTAGGGGGTGCGCTTGACGGCGTTTCCGGAGGGCCCCCCGGATCCCCTGCGGCCCCTGCCGCTTGCGCGCGTCCAGGAGCAGGTGCGTCATCCGCAACGGAGCCAGCACCTTCAACAGAGCCTTCAAAAGGCTTCCCGACGTCGTCGGTTGTTGAAGATGCGAATGCTACATCTAAGCATATGTTCAGTTGTTTGTCAAGAGCGTGGACTACAGCCCGGGCCTCACGCAACGCGCCTTCTGCGCGCTCAAGGCGACGCTTGAGATCCGCCACCCGCTGGTCATGCGCCGCTTCAAAGGCTTTCACCTGTGCCTGGTATTGTGCCCAGATTGGCGTGAAGCGCGCCAGACGCCACGCATCACGGACGCCGACCGCGAAGTTTGCGAAAGAATCCGGTTCGTCCTCCCCCAGACATAAGTAGGCTGCGACCTCGGCGGCCATCGCCTGTTCGTTCGGGCACTGGTCGAGTATGTATCCGTAGATGCGCTCGCAGCTCGGTAGCCAGATGTTCCCCACACCCGTATAGACGTCGAGTGGCGCACCGAACTGGTCACGAAGGTCGTGCTTCGCGCGACTCGTGTCGTCATCTCTTCCCCCGGAGGAACCACGTAGCACCGGTCGTCCACACGAATCTCGAACTCCACTGCCTGTCCCGAGGTGAACCCCGGCGCTATGCCCTTCCACTCGAAGGTCAACTGCAGCGACCGGTCATCAATGGAGACCTCGGCGAAGGTCGGCGGCGAGGGCGTACCTCCGAGAGCTGTGCGGCCTAGCGTGAGCACTCCAAGTCCGAGAACAGCCGCGCCGAGCCCTTCACTTGGCTTGCGGCTAGTCACCGAGAGATCACCTCCTCTGGCTCGAATGCCTCCTGCATCTTGCCAATCGTTCCGTCCATCGGTTGGATGAAGCGGACAAGGTTGGGATGTGCTTGCCAGAGGGCCATCATGGCACTGGGTTTCGCGACGACTCGGAGTACGGACACCCTGTAGTCAGATGCCGCCACCGCCAGCTCGATCTGTCTTCGGAGGGGGAAGTCGGTTGGCCTTGACGCGAACGTGCTCAAGACTCGGCGTTCACCATCCTCAATCGCCGTGGCCTTCGTGCTCGTCACAGGGAGGTCCTCGGGCGACGTCCAGCCGTGGTGCGAGACACTCGGCAAGAAGAATACGATACGCTCGATGCGGTCGATTCTTGGGTCGTCAATCAAGCTCTGGAGTTCGACGTGGTCAATCCATCGACGTAGGCTCACTTGCTGTAGGACGGCCTTGTCCCCCGTGGCAACGCGCTGCTGGAGTCGCTGGTAGTTGTATAAGCGATAAAGCGTCTCGTCGTCCGTTGGTACAGCGCAGCCACCCTGCATATAGTCGAAGTACTCGCCTTCTCGACTATTGCAGTGAAGCAGCAGCGACTCATCCCTCCCGCACCCCGCACCCAAGACCGCGACGAACGCCACTGCTACCACTAGAGCGGCAGCCAGTGGCACGTGACCCAGTCGCGCAAGAGAATCTCCCCCAATCATACTCGGAGCGTATGGTGACGCCGCCGGGCCGTCAAGGTCGGCAGCGATCGCGGACGCGAACGTAGGCGAGCTGGAGCTGCCCTCGATACAGGTAAACGCACCGCACTCGTTCTCAAGCCACGCTAGCACTCGTTGGGCCGCGCAGCGACAAGCACTCGATTCACGATGGAGATCCTCCGAAGAAGCCTGTGGACGCCGAACGACCTCGGCCGGCAGCATGATCTGAATCTGACGTTGCATGGTGGCAAGAGCTGAAAGAAGACCGCACCAATGACGGAGCGGTCTTGCTAGAGAGGTTATGGTTCGTCGTACCGATCAGACCGGCCCGGATGCTCGTCCTCGAATCGACGCACGGCTTCCAACGCCTCTGCCTGCTCGTCGTCCGTGTGCACTGGCCTGGCCGTGCGTGGTGTGGATAGTGAGTCGCTTCCCGAGCTCGCGGTTACAACCGGGTTGAACAGACGACGATAGGATACGCCGTAGTAGATCATCCGAGCAGCATCAGCGACTCCTGGCGGTTTTTCTGCGACGAAGCGTTCGAACACTTCATCTTTCCCTGGCTGACCCAAAGCTCCTCCTGGCACCTCCAGAGGTGACGGTGTAGGAGGTGCGCTTGACGGCGCGTCCGGAGGGCCCCCAAGACACTTTGTAAAAACGTATCTTGAAGGCCGCCTGACTCTAACAATGAATCGTTTTGATAACAAAAAATAATTGGACTTGTCAATGATATTAAAAAACACTCCCGTCTAAGGAGTGTATTTCTGTGGTACACCGCCCCGGACTTGAACCGGGAACCTTAGGCTTAAGAGGCCTCTGCTCTAACCAATTGAGCTAGCGGTGCTTGGATGTTTTTAAACGATCTTATGTTGAGAAGTACTGTCACCCTGAGCGGATCTTTTCCATCAACCGGTAGATGCTGCCATCGCTCATTATTCCTACAAATACTGGGTCGCATGATGGGAGCGAAGGGCAATTGAGCTAGCGGTGCTTGGATTTATCTAACGGTCTTCTCCGAAGAAGGTATGTCACCCTGAGTAATTCATAACGCCCCTCTCCGTTGATGTGTTTGCTGTACTACTACCGAAGAAAACGGGAAAGCATGATAACTGCGAATGGCAATCGTTAGCACACCGTAGCCCTTAGGGCGTAGGTGGGATCCGACGATGCATCTTCAACGTTTTCTGCTGCGGGATGTTACAAAAAAGTGGATGAACTGTCAATCAGATTCCAGATTCAAAACATCCTCCACTCGGAGGATGTTGTTACGTGGTGCACCCCAGACGATTCGAACGTCTGACCTCTTCCTCCGGAGGGAAGCGCTCTATCCAGCTGAGCTAGGGGTGCTTGGGTGTCTGATGTTTCAAACGTCTAACCTTTCCCACCAACGTCGGGACGCTCTATCTCCACCGCCGCGGAAGCTAGGGGTGCGTAGATGAGATGTGATCGCCATGCGCATCCTCAACGTTTCAGACCTGCGCTGGAGCGCGCCGACCACCTGTCGGCCTTGATGGTAGCCGAGAATGCAGGATTGGGCGATCATAGCGAATCTTGCTCAAAGATTCAAGCCATCGATGACGATTGACAAAACGGCAAAATCCTGCTATATTCCGCCTTCCGTACAATGATGGAACCTACAACGCCTTGAGGTGTAAATGGAACAACTGGAGGTCTGCATCCTCGTCAGTGTAGAGG
>WJLE01000062.1 GCA_014728655.1 Candidatus Uhrbacteria bacterium | reverse complement strand
GCTTACCCTGCGTACCGAACAGTGGTATCGAAGGTAGTGAGGTGAGTGTGAATGTCACTGTTCCGAACTCCGAGGAGGAGGGTGGTGATGAGGGTCAAACGAGCAACACCACGATCGGCTCTGGTGCGGCGCTGGATGAGGATGATCGTTGTGGTGAGGGTGGGGTCTGCACGCCCATCTCCGATGTTCAGCTGGTTCGAGGAGTGACCGGGCAGTGTTTGGAGTACGACCTGACAAGGGTGCGTCTGGGCGATCGTACGCAAAATGAATGTTTAACCTGGAATCCGAATCCAATTCTGACCGGACCGGGTGACCAATATCACTGGCATCCGACGGCCGGGTTCCAGCCCCCGCAGACTTCAGGTCGTTACTATTGCTCCAGTGCCGTGCGTGAGCCTCGGATCGAGCAGCAAAAACCGTTTGCCTGGTTGCCGGATGAGATTCCGGAGGAGGGATTTGATTGGAAGGGGTTTGCATTAAGCTTCGTTCCCTTTGCAGAGGTGCCGTTGGCAATAAAGAATACGTATGAAGCCGGCCGGGATATCGCTCGCTGGGGCGCGGCGGATGATATTGGCGGTAGTGGAAGCTGTGGGGACGGGGACTACGACTGCTTCTATCCCCTCGGACCGATGTTGAATTCCGCGGGAACCTACATGGGAAACATCTCCGCCATCTTCTATGCGGATTGGTATACATCCGATGGTAGTTGTACAAACTTTGTGTTTTTCAAAGGCTGCACCGGTAACGAGCCGGGTGCGTCTTTGGACGGGAAGAAACCGAAGGGAACTCGGATTGGAAAACAGTGTGAGAAGATCGATGATGAGAATGGACAGGGCTTTATTCATAACACCAACATGATGCGGTTGGTCACGACCGGACACGGGACGAATAAGTCCTATGCCGAATATGCCATCCTCTTTAATCCGTGGCACACGGCGTACAGCGCACTTGGATTCACTCCATCGGACTGGGAGACGGCGTTTGATTTTTCGACGGAGGATGTCATCGCCAATTTCGAGTTCAGTACGCCGCGTAATAAGATCGGCTGCGCTTATAACGAAGAGTGGGCCGAGGGGGTGCACGTGGATAACTACAATAAACGAAAGAGTAAGGGTTGGGGGGATCAGGACGCCAAGTGGCAAGCGTATTTTACGCGACAATTAAGCGAAGGCGGTGGAACGCTGAACCGGAGTACGGCAAAGGTGGTAACCGAAGACGGATCCGATACCGGGATTCCGGTTAAGGTGGACTGCTTGGTACAGGGTGAGTCGGATGATCCCGTGGACAATCGCGGTGGGGATGAGGGGCTGTGCTACATCAAGACGTGGGAACTTAACTGGAATGCTGAAGGGAAACAGAAGTTCCAGGCATTCACGCCGGATATCGGACGCAACGGCATCGATCACCTGTCGCGTCGTCCGGTTTACGGGAAGTGCGATACCGGGGATCACTGGTTTAGTATCCGTGCCGTATTCGAGGACACGAACCCCTCCGAAAACTTGCGTCCGGCAGAGGAGGTCAGCCCCGATCAGCTGGTGGGTCCGTTCCAATTTGTGGGACTGTGGGTCACAGCCTGTGCACCCGGGAACGAGACCAAGTATATCTACATGGACATGAAGATGAATTCAGCGGATGTCTGTCGCGAATTGGTGGAGACCATCAGCAAAGATAGTAACGACGTCGTTGCATACACGGATCGGAACCGTGAAGGTTCCATCTATCAGATGGATAACGGGTACGGCTGGTATACGGCGAACATTCCGTACGGTGCCTCTTTGGCAACCGGAGATGCCGGAATTCAGCCACTCTTTATGACCGGCGTTGAACAGCAAAACGTAAACCCGTTGAATCCGCCGGTCTTCACCAGTCCGGGAGTCACCTACTTCAGTTCCACCAAATATCCCACGAACAACTGGGGAAGGTTGTCGAACGTGTTTGCAAAGATCTATCGGATCTATGGGTACTACACGCGCGGAGTGACACGGGAGGATTGGGCGTGTACGAACCGCGAAAGTCCGCAGTTTGGTCAATGGTGTCCGCCGGAAGCGGATGAGGAAACCTCTAAAGAGTTTTGCGGATTTGAAGGCAAGTGTTTGCGTGGCGGGATTAACGCCGATGATGTGTTCGCACAAAAAGCCTGTAACGTCTTCAGCGGAGTCAACCGTGGACTGGACTGTTCCGGGAACCCGGATCTGTGCCATACGGCAGCACAGGAGGAGCGGAACGGAGTGCTTGTTCCAAAACTGGGTGCCTGTGAGCTGTTCCGGAATGGGTACGATCCGAATGAAAGTGGCAAGGATGCGATTGATGCACGGTGGGAGGAGCTGGAGGTCAGTGGGCGTTATCTTTGTCGCGGGGATGATTGTCCGAATCTCTGCCGAGCCTTGGAAGGTCCGGGTTCCAGTTCTGCAGGGACGGACACCGGCTGTACCCGAGCGGAGGCGATTAAGCACGGCGCATTCCGTTGCGCGCAAGGGACGGTGCGTGGTCCGGAGAAAGTAGAGGAAAAGATCGGAAATCATACTACCTATGCCAGCTATTGTACTCGAGAAAGCGAACGCAGTGCCGAATGTCCTCAGGAGGTTTCAAGCCGAACGTGCGTGAAGTCGGCGGAACCATTAGCGGTAAACGGAACAACGATCAGGGAGATCGAGTCACCGTCGGAAAGCGGCACGGGGTACGGATATTATTACGTCCGGTATAAGAATCTGATTCCGGATGGGGCACGGAATGTCGCGTTTGATCCCGGGTACAATGACTTTGACGGAACAGGGGTTGAGCCGACGGGTGCATGGGGGTTCGAATACAGCGCGGACTTGGTGGCGGGAACCTGCGCCGGACACCCCTGGGCACAGTGTTTCCAGGACGAGGACTGTCATTTCAGTGGGCGTAATTTTTGGCCCTCTGGGGACGTAAATATCAATTTCTTGTGGACTCGAGGGAAAAGCAGCAATCCACTGGGTCAGCACCACCCCCGTATTCAAGAGAATTTCAATCGCAGTAATCCGGTCCATTCAGCTTCTGATCTTCGGTTCTATTACGATGTACCAAGCAGCGGATTCTTTGAGATGGAGGTAGATGGAGTACAAATTAATGCCGGTGCATTTAAGGAAGCCTTTGCACCGGCGGTTCCGCTAGGGTTGGATCAAGGCGGGAAGATTACAAAATGTGAACAGGATGAAGCGTTGTGTTTTTACGCAACAAGGCTAACCACGAACAGCGAAAGTGTGTTCTACAAAGCATGGGATGATACGGATCTGCTTAAACTTGCTCCCGGTTTTAATGCGTTTATCAATTGGACGGGTGGTAATTCAAACGATGCGTTAACCGGTTTTGCGTGGCGGACATTAACTGATGACGAGGGAGAGCCGGTTGCCCCATATTACGGTTATGACATTGGGAGTGAATATGACAGCGCTACCGAGAACATGTGGGCGAACTATGGTGCCTGTGAGTCCGTGGCGCTGATGTGGCAAGAGGGTGGGGAGTGCGGTGATGATGATACTTGCACTTCCGGTGATCGGTTCGGTGCATCCTGTCAAGTGGATAGCGATTGCATGGGTTCCGGGTCGATCCTGGGCACCTGCCGTGGCGGTGGTCGCGACGGGGAGTCTTGCGGCGTGGATTCGGATTGTCGTCCGCCGCAGATGAGCGATTCCGAGTTTGAGGAAAATCAAGGTAAAGCTGAACAGTGGTGTAACCCGGTGACAACGGGCCGACAGACCAGCTTGGCGGATTCCTATCTGGCTGCAGATGGCTCGGATGCCTGCTGGCCGAGCTTCTGCACACCGGGGACGGACTATCATCCGCAGCGAGAGGATGATCCGGCGTTGGACTGTAATATCTGTACGCATCCTCCCGGTTACTGGCCACGACCGCAATGGTGTCAGGATCCGAACGACGAATATTGCGGACTTTTCGGGTACAAGTTGGACAGTGGTAGCTTGTCCGGTAGCGTCCGGGATGAGCGACCGTTACCGACGGACGTAACGCAAGGTCATTACCTGCCTAGCGAACTCAATCCGGATGGCGCCGGATCGAACGAAGATGCGGCAGTGAGCGACGTCGCGAATGATTATCGTTACATCAGTCGGTATGTGCCGGAGCCGCCGCAGGTGGCTGCGCCGGATGTCCGTACATGTCAGGGCGGTCAGTGTCGGATCACGGGTTTGGGGACGTTTGCGTTAGACGGGCTGGCCGGCGGGATCGTGAACGGTGGAACCGGGCATCATGTGACCACCATGCGGTTCTATGCCTGGGCCGCGCATGATCAGATGCCAATGCGAAAAATGGTTATTGATTGGGGGGATGGGACCGTTTCGGAGATTCCGGATGCGCATATGAAGAACCGCAAGCCATACTGTCAGACGGCCAAGGAGTGTACGCAGACCCCCGGACTTACCTGTGAAACCGATGCCGACTGTCCACCGGGCGGAGGATTGTGTGCCACGTGGGGCACCTGTTCGAATTCCGTGACAACGAAGTGTTTCCAGGATTCACAGTGCAATATTGGCGGGAATACGGGATTCTGTGAATCGCGCGTTCGGTTTGGCAACGATCAGGATGCCTGCGAGGAGAACTATTTCGAGTTTAAGCATGCGTACAGCTGTGCACCGGATCCGGCCAACCGTCCTCCGAACTGTGCGGATGTTGGTGGGACGAACCGCTGCTCCGGCGACTCGGATGTGGTTTGTAACACCAACAACGATTGTGCAGAAGGGGATACCTGTGTACCCAATATGGCACCACCGTCCATCTCTGCAATCCGACAGGGGGGCTGTTTCGATGCACAGAACAACCGATGTCTGTTTACACCACGGATTATCGTCTACGATAACTGGGGTTGGTGTACCGGGGAGTGTCGTAACGATCGTGATGAGAATAATGGGGCGTTGATTGATGGCGCGGGTTCTTACCAACGACATCCGAACGGAGGGTGCTACGATGCTTCGTTGATCTACGACAACGTTAACTTCAACACCGCTATCGGCCCGAATGAATGTTCGCCAATTCGCGAAGTCCGAACCGAGGTCCCCAAGCCGATTACATTGCCTACGAGCGCACAATCCGGAACCACAAACATTCAGTTGAATCTCGAATATTTCACTGATCCTACAGAGACCGTGGGCACACAGACGAACGTTACTCCGATCTCCGCGCGGCCGTGGGTGACCTTCCCGGGTGCGGTGCAGCTGTTGCCGGGGCAGGAGCTCTAATACGAATTGTCTCGTGTTGTCAATGCCTCGTGGGTTGGATGCGGGTTAAGGGAGATGGGGGAGTGGGGTCTATAGCTTCACTCCTTTGATATTGAGGAACATGGCCGCGTTCACCGTTCATCCTGCTCTCCATCCCTCATCCTCCATCATTCTTCCCCCACTTTCCTAACACCTTCCTCCCTGCGTGTGCTATACTTTTCTCGAACAAATCTAACGATTTCCATTTTTAAAGATATGCCATTCAAAGGTGAACGTAACATGTTAAGCCCCAATGCTCCACCGCCACCAAAGCGTGCGCCTAAGGAGAAGCCCAAGCTCAAGGTTCATGAAGGTCTGGGGGACGATTTAGAGGAGATCGGTGATGAGGATATCGAGGATATCGATGCAGAGTTGCCGTCATCCGTGCTCGCTCCGCCATACCCTTCCGCTGCTCGGAGGAAGGTGGAAGCAGATGCGGCTGCCTCTCGAAAACGATCCATGAGCAAGTTGGAGGCGCGTCGGAAGCAGGAACGGGATGAGACCACCGAACTTGGGGAGGAAGATATTCTGGAATCCTACGATGACGTGTTGACCGATGAGGATATCGAAGAGGTGCGACCAACACCTCCACCAAAACCCGATCGCGAGCTTCAGCGACTTCGTCGAGAGGAGGACGAGGAGCGTCGAGCGCATATCGAGGAGCTGAAGCGCAAAACGATGGTTGGTACAGCGGAGACGATTCCGGATCGGGATGTACGGATGATCAGACCTCCGGTGGCACCGTCGGAACGTGCCGCACAGAAGGCACGTGCCGAGGCCATGGTGGCGGGTTCTTGGGCTCGATCCTCCGAAATCATGCGCCAGCGCCGTGAGGCAGAGAAGACGCGCCCGGAAGCACGTGAACGTGCCGTCGCTCAGATCGAGGCGTTCAAAGAGAGCGCGGAAAATGTAATTCGTGATCGTAGCGGGAGGATTTCCGGTCTAAAGAATCTGCCGTACGTAAGCTACCGCGATGTGATTGCCGCACACGAAGGGATCATGGATCGGTTGAATGATGAGATCGAGACCGCGCGCAAGTCCCATTTAACCGAACAGGAGTTTGAGGTGTTATTGAAGCAGAATCTGGCGCAGATGGATCTGATTCGGTCGATGCGTGAGCATGCCGGTGAGATGTGGGAGCGACAAGAGCCGGTCGAGGAGCGTACGATTCAAAATTTGCTGTACGATTCAGAGCGACCCATGCAACCGGAAACCGCATCCGAACGGGAGGCGCGCAGCGGTATGGAAGAATTGACCTATAAGTTGGATTTGGTTCAGCAGGAGAACGCAGTGATCCGCGATGCACTGGATGAGATCGCGAACTACGAACAGCTGATTGTAGACAAGGTGGAGGCGGATCAGTTGGATCTTGATGATCTCGAACGTATCGAAGGGGCGTTGGCCAAGAAACGCGAAATGCTCGAGTTACGCCTTCAGCATTTGGAATCGGAGCGTGCCATGATCGGCTCCATGCTTAGCGATCCAGCGAGTTGGGATGTGCCCGGCCAAACCTTCCGAAACGAAATCGACAAAAACGAAGGCGTGGTTGAAACGCAGACGCGTATGCAAAAGGAGAATAAGTGGCGCAAGAACTCTCGCGCCTATCAGGATGCAGAGGTCGCAAAAGGTGAAGCGCGCGCAAATATTGATCGGATCCAAACGGTCCTGGAAGATTACGAGGGTAGTGAAGAGCAGTCCGAGAACATCGAGCAGCGGCAGAACGATTTGGAATGGCATGCGGTACGGTTGGATCGGGAGATTGAGCTGGCGGAGCTGGAGCTCGCGCAGACGATCGACGATGAAAAGCGCGTAAAGGTGCAGTATGCCGGCAAAGTCGAGTCTGCAGACCGTTTTGAGCGGGAGCGAAACATTCAGAATTGGGAGTTGATCTACGGTAATCTGAAATCGTCGTTGCAGGATGCCTATGTTCAAAACAACGAACGGGGCGCTGCATTGATCCAGGCGATCATGAAAAAGGTTGAAGAGGCGAAGTGGACGAGTGTTGACCAGGATGACCGCTTTGATGCAGAAGAACGGTCTGCGGACGTTGTCGACCTTGATCGTCAAAGATCAACATCGCGATCGCTCTCTGAAGCCGCGGAGTAACGGGCTGGCCCCATCGTTCCCAAACGATGGGGTTTTTGCATGTGTTGACAGGTCCGGTCGATTGCCGTATCCTCCTGGGCGATACTCGTTCCGGATGGACGAGTTTCTTTATTAGATAAACGGAATGGCAATTTGGTTCATCGTAGAATGGTGTACCCTCATGGATCAACCCGTCTTCTGAATCAGTTCCCGCCATCCTTCATCCAATGATTTCATCATCTAACGATTCAATTAGTGAATTAACGATCTATGGCCAGCCAAATCTCACAAGCCATTAAGCAGATCTGTGATGAGAAGAATATCTCATACGATTCCGTCATCGGGACCATCGAGGCGGCATTAGCTGCGGCCTACCGAAAGGATTTCGGAAATAAGAACCAGAACATCCAGGTCGAATTTGATCCGGAAAAGTACGACGGAACCACGGCCGGCATCCGCGTGTTTGATGTGAAGGAAGTTGTGGAGGACATGGAGCTTCCGGAGGAGGATGAGGAGGTGGAGGCGAAGGAGGAGTCCAATGCGCCACCTGCAGGGGCGCGCAATCGCGCATCCACGGATGATGCCAAATCCACCGATGAATCCTCCGAGGAAGATGACGAGTTGAAGTTCAATCCGAAGACCATGATCATGGAGCGCGATGCGCGCGACATTAAGCCGGACGCCAAGATCGGCGAGGAGATCCGCGTGGAGCTGTCGATTCCGGCCGCTTTCGGACGCATGGCCGCACAGACCGCTAAGCAGGTGATCATGCAGAAGCTACGTGAGGCAGAGCGAAACGTGATCTTCGAGGATTTCAAAGGGCGCGAAGGCGAGCTCATGAACGTCACAGTTCAACGTCGTGAAGGTCGGATCGTACTCATCGACCTGGGTCGTGCCACCGGTGTCTTGTTACCGGAGGATCAGATCGAGGCAGAGCGGTACTATCCGGGAACGCGTCTTAAAGCATTGCTCCGCGAAGTGACGATGACGCCGAAGGGACCGGAAATTCGGCTATCCCG
>WJLE01000061.1 GCA_014728655.1 Candidatus Uhrbacteria bacterium | reverse complement strand
TGCAAAGACCATCCAAATGGAGCCTTGGGACAAGACGCTCATCGGCGCGATCGAGAAGGCGTTGGTTGCGGCGAACCTGGGGATGCAGCCCACAACCGCCGGGAATGTGATTCGATTGAATATTCCGACCATGACGGAGGAGAACCGTAAGGCCGTGGTCAAGCAGGTGCATGAGAAGGCCGAACACGCACGAATTAGTATCCGGAATATTCGCGAACAGGTGCGGGATGCGATTGCCAAAGCAGAGAAAGACAAAGAGATCGCAGAGGACGAGAAGTTCCGGCTGCAGGAGGAGCTCGATAAGCAGGTGAAGCAATGGAACGAGAAGATTGAAGCGATGGCAGATGCGAAGGAGAAGGAGATCATGACCATCTAGGTGCGTGGTACGTGGTTGCGTCGTTCCACTCTTACCAATCCGACGTCATGACGCAACGACATCATCGATATGATTCAACCCGAAACCAGAATGGAGCTGCTCGTGTCGCTGGCAAAGCGACGCGGATTTATCTATCCCGGTAGTGAGATCTACGGCGGATTCGCCAACTCCTGGGACTACGGTCCGTACGGATCCGAGCTTAAGCGGAATATTCGGGATATCTGGTGGAAGCGGTTTGTGACCGGGCGACAGGACGTGTACGCCATAGAGACGCCGATTATTATGAATCCAAAGGCCTGGGAGGCTTCCGGCCATTTGGAAACATTCAGTGATCCGCTCGTGGACTGCAAGCGATGTAGGAAGCGTTTCCGCGCGGATCATCTGATGGAGCAGCTGGGGCGCGATCCCGCAGCGATTGATCTCACCGGTGTGAATTGTCCGGAGTGCGGTGGGGAGCTCACGGATGTCCGACATTTCAATCTCATGTTCAAAACGTTCATCGGTGTGACCGAAGATGAGTCTAACGTTGCCTATCTGCGTCCGGAGACGGCCGGCGGGATGTTCGTGGCCTGGAAGAACGTCCGGGATTCCTTGCATAAGCGTTTACCGCTCGGTTTGGCGCAGATTGGCAAAGCATTCCGCAATGAGATTACACCGGGCAACTACATTTTCCGTACCCGAGAATTCGATCAGATGGAAATCGAGTACTTCGTGAAACCCGAGGATGCCCCGCAGGCGTTTGAGATGTGGCTGGGGGAGATGAAGCGTTGGTGCGAGGAGGTTTTAAAACTCCGTCCGGCCAATACGGAGTATGTGGAGATCTCCGAAGAAGAGCGCGCGTTCTATTCCGCGCGAACCATCGACGTGGAGTATCAATACCCCTTTGGCCAGAAGGAGTTGTACGGCCTTGCGAATCGTACGGATTACGATCTGTCCCGTCATCAGGAGGTTAGCAAAGAGGATCTGCGCTATCTCGATCCTGAAACAAACGAGCGTTATATTCCGTATGTCATTGAACCGACCTGGGGACTGGATCGTACGGTGCTAGCGGTGCTGGCGGAGCATATCGATATCGACGAAGCGGATTCCGTCAGTGGAGACAAGGAGCCCCGAATGGTGCTGCGGCTGCCTCCGATTTTGGCTCCGGTGAAAGTGGCCATTCTGCCCCTGCAAAAAAAGGATGACCTGGTCGGCATGGCTGCGCCGCTTGCTGCGATGCTGCGGGAGGCGGGGATTGCCACAGAATATGATACCTCCGCATCCATCGGAAAGCGGTACCGACGGCAGGATGAGATCGGAACGCCGTGGTGTATCACCGTGGATCAGGACTCATTAACCGACCAACAAGTGACGATTCGGGATCGGGACACCATGGAGCAGGTCCGTGTCTCCGTAGCGGATGTCCGGGCGTGGGTGGAGGAGAGATTGAAATAGATCGATAGGTTTTAAGTCGGGTCATCAGGTCATCAGGTTGTCAGATGTCCTGTAAGTAGCTCCTTTTTACCCTGAAGACCTGACAGCCTGAATACCTGAAGACTTAACTTATGAAACCAACCATCCAGAAACTCAAGAATGGGATGTCTGTTATCCTGCACCCTGTCCCGAATGCGAAATCCGTGACGGTGTTTGTGTATTGCCGTGTCGGATCGCGGTATGAGACGCGTGAGATCAACGGCGCATCTCATTTTATCGAGCATCTCATGTTCAAAGGGACGAAGAAGCGGCCAAATACCGAGATCATTGCCAGGACGCTGGATCAATACGGAGCGAATTTTAACGCCATGACGTCCAAGGATTACACGGGGTACTACATCAAGATCGACGCACGGCACACAGATCTGGCGGTGGATCTCCTGAATGACATGCTCTTTCACTCCAAGTACGATCCAAAGGAGATCGACCGGGAGCGTGGCGTCATCATCGAGGAGATCAACATGTATGAGGACAACCCACAGATGCACATCGAAGATCTGTTAGAGGAGATCCTGTTTCCGAACTCCACCCTGGGCTGGAATATTGCAGGACCGAAGAAGGTGATCCGCAACATCACTCGGAAACAGCTTTTGGATTACCGGGATCGTTATTACGTACCGAACCGGATGACGATTGCCGTTTCCGGCAACGTGACGCCCTCGCTGTTAAAGCAACTGGAAGCGACGTTTGGCAAACGGAAGGCTCCGAAGACGTCCGAAAATACCTCCTATAAGCCATTCCGTGCGCCAGTCGAGCTCAAGCGTCCCGTTGTGGGTCAGGAGAAGCAAACGGAGCAGACGCAGATCTCCATTGGGTTTTATGGATTGCCCTGGGGGCATCCGGACGAACCGGCGGCCAAACTGCTTTCCGTGATCCTGGGCGGTACCATGTCATCTCGCCTTTTTATTCAGGTTCGGGAGCGGAAAGGGCTCTGCTATACCATCTCCAGCTACCATCAGTCATTGGAGGATACGGGGATCTTCGGAATTAGCGCCGGTCTGGATCGAAAGCGTCTGCCGGAAGCCATGGAAACCATCCGTGGAGAACTGAAGAAGATACTCAATCGCGGTGTTACTGCGGAGGAGCTGCAGCGAGCCAAAGATCATATCCGCGGCAAATTGACCCTGGCCTTCGAGGACTCCAGCTTTCAGTCCGGATGGTACGGCAAACAGTGGATGTTTATGGAGCGGACCGAGACGCCGGAGGAGCGTATGAAGCTACTGGATGCCGTTACCGTTACGGATGTGAAACGTGTGGCACGTGTCATCTTTCGACCCTCTCAGATGGCCAGCGCGATGATCGGACCGAACGCCGGAACGAAGACACTTGAAAAATTGTTCAAATGGGAGTAAAAATGAGCACACATTATGCGTAACCTGATTATTGCAAACTGGAAAATGTTCTACGGCCCCGTAAAAGCGGGCGCGTGGGTTCGCGCGTTCCGTAGGGAGCGTCTTCCAAAGGATCTGGAGATTAGCATTGCCGTGCCGGCCGTGTCTCTGGCCGCAGCCCGCGCATCCTTGGGTCGTGCCACGATCCCGGCGCTGGCGGCGCAGAACAGCTTCTGGGAAAAGGAGGGAGCGTATACGGGTGAGATTTCTCCGAGCATGTTATTGGAGTTTGGTGTTTCCATGTGTATCGTCGGTCACAGCGAACGGCGCACCTACTTGGGTGAAACAGACGAAATGGTGGCAAAGAAGGCCGCGGCGTTGCAGAAGGTCGGCATCGTACCTGTCATCTGTGTGGGGGAGACGGATGTGCAGCGCAAAAAAGGTCAGGCGAAGCGAGTGGTGAAGTCACAGGTCACCAAAGCCATTGCCGATCTGAAACCGGACGGACGCGCACCGGCGGTGATTGCCTACGAGCCGATCTGGGCCATCGGATCCGGTAAGCCTTGTTCTGCGGTGGAAGCAAAGGAGATGCATGACGTCATCCGCGATGTCCTCGAAAAGGCCTGGGGTGGTCGGTACCGCGATGAGATCCGGGTGATCTACGGCGGATCGGTTACGGACCGAAATATCTATGAATACGTTTCCACGAACGGGATTGATGGCGCGCTTGTGGGAGGCGCTTCGTTAGACCCACGTCAGTTCGCGCTGCTATGTCGGGCTTCGACGCCGGCATAGGGTGAAGGTGATTTGTTCGATCTGAAACACGTTTCACCTTTTTGTTAAATGATCTAATTGCCAAGCTTTTCGGATGCTACTCTGGATCTCTCTGATTCTTGCCCTGGTAGCGATCGGAACGATCGCCTTCGTTTTGTGGCAGCGGTGGACGGAGATCCGGATGCTGGACACGGATACGATCCGCAAGGAGCAGGAACGGAAGGCGCGTGACCGGATTGTCCGTGACCGCTTTGATCGTATGCTGAAGCGTGTCCTGCACCCTCTCAAGCACCGGAGTAAGCAGATGGCACGCACGCTTACTCGGTCCGTGCAGCGCATGGAGCAGCAGCTGGCTAAAACCGCCGGCATCGAGGACACGACCGTACCGCAGGAGGAGTCGGCACAGGATCCTCGCCGGCGCATCCGACGTTTGCTACAGGATGCTCAGCGACTGACCGAGCAAGGCAACTATCAGCAGGCGGAGCGGATCTATCTGGAGATTCTCAAGATTGATGCACGACATTTCGAGGCGTACCGGGGGCTCGGGAAGCTGTATCTGACCGCGCGACAGTATAAGCAGGCGCGTGAGACGTTTGATTTCCTCGTACGGATTCAGGGTGCGAACGATGAGGTCTTTTCCGGATTGGGATCCATCGCGGAGATCGAAGGAAATCTGAAAGAGGCGGAACTCATGCGGAAGCGCGCACTCGAACTGAATGAACGATCCGGGCAGCGTCATGCGGAATTGGCTGCGCTCTACATGAAGATGGAGAATGCGGATGCGGCCTGGCGCCATGCGATGCGTGCCACGGAGTTGGATCCAACATCCCCGCAAGCCCTTGAATTATCCGTGTCCTCTGCTATACTCGTGCGCAACCGCAAGGAAGCGGAGGAGCGTTACGAGCGTCTGCGACTCCTGCGGTATGATCGAAATAAGTTGCAGCGGCTTCGCGAGCAGTTGGACGGGATGGATTGATGAATGGTGCATTGCGGATGATGAATGACGCAATTCCATCTATGAACGCTGCAATCCGTCATGATCATCATTCGAAAAGATTACGTTGCCGTCTTAGCTCAGTTGGTAGAGCGCATCCATGGTAAGGATGAGGTCGCCGGTTCAACCCCGGCAGACGGCTCCACACTTCGCCCTACGGGCTACGGGTGGTAGATCACTTCTCAATTCAGAGGAATGGTTTGCCCTCCGAAGCCCGAAGGGCGCAAGAGGGTAGGTACCGAAGCGGTCAAACGGGGCAGACTGTAAATCTGCTGGCATTCGCCTTCCAAGGTTCGAATCCTTGCCTGCCCACCAGCAAAAACACGCCTGATCCACATGCGTGTTTTTGTTATCCTGAATACATGTACTACGTGTATATCCTGCAAAGCTCTACCAGAAAACGTTTTTATATCGGGTTTAGCGAAGATGTTGCAAAGCGTTTGAAACAGCACAATGCGGGCCGGGTTCGATCCACCTCACCGTATGTACCTTGGGCGATTGTTTATACAGAGGAGTGCTCCACGAGAGATATGGCGAGGTATCGAGAAAAGCAAATCAAATCCTACAAAGGGGGTGAGGCATTTTATCGACTACTCGAGTACAGATCCCGCCTAGGGCGGGACAAGCTGTAAATCTGTTTACCCCGCCAAAGGCGGGGCTGGCATTCGCCTTCCAAGGTTCGAATCCTTGCCTGCCCACCAGCAAAAACACGCCTGATCCACATGCGTGTTTTTGCTTGGTTGACGCTCGGACCATTCCTCATTACGATACGCATTCATGAAAACGATCTATGCGTTAGGACCAGAAGGGACGAATGGACACGAAGCTGCTGCGAAGGTTTTAGTGACCATGCCGGATGCGGAGCTTCAGTTTTGCGATCGCAACAGTATGGTGCTAGAGCGTGCGCAGTCGGAAGATGCCTATGGCGTTGTGCCGATTGAAAATTTTTCCGCCGGTTTGGTGACGGAGGTCGTGAAGGATTTCTGGATGCAGGGGAGTGCGACATTGCATGTCATCGGAGAGGTCGAGCTTCCGATCCACCACTGCTTAGCGACGCGAAAAGACACGGATCTGGATCGGATTAAAAAAATCCTCTCACATCCTCAGGCGTTACAGCAGTGTTCTACGCTGTTGAACGAGCGGGAGTGGATCCGGCTTCCGGCATCAAGTACAGCCGAGGCCGCGCGCCTCGTGTCCCAGGATCCGGATAACGGAGATACGGCCGTCATCGCTTCTCCATTTGCGGCTGCGCGTTACGGCCTGCATATCCTACAGGACGAGATCGCAGATCATCCGGGGAATGCCACACGGTTCCACGTCGTGGGTCCAAACGGGTTGAAGCCTACAGGGAAGGACAAGACACCGATCGTCTTTGAATTACCGGATGTAGTTGGAGCGCTTCTGCGGGTGCTGCAGATCATCGGAGGATTGGGAGTCAATATGTCCTCCCTGCATTCCATCCCGTTGGGTCGTCAGGGATCTGTTGCCTTCTATTGCGAGCTGGATTGTCATGCCGAGGATGAGCGCGGGAAGCCTTTGTTAGAAGGGATCCGGACGTTTGTACCTACACTGAAGGTGCTGGGTTCCTATCAAATTGGCAGATATTAGGTCATCAGGTCTTCAGGTCTTCAGGTCATCGGGTAGGAGAGGAGCTGCTTACAGAGCACATGACAACCCGACAACCTGACAACACGACAACACGACGACCCGGCTTCCGTATCCTCGTCATCCACACTTGACGAATCTGTGGATTTCGCTATACTGAGGCTGCTCATTTGATATTCGGTTTGGTCCCGAGGGCGGGGCTTGAGGTCATGTATTCGCACCCAGAAAGAAGACGATAGCGGGTAGATGCACTCAAGACGTGCGGGTTCGAATCCCGTCAAACCGACCGGGCGGCTTCTGGAGCCTCCTTTCCTCAGTTACCCTCTCTTTGTGCGTTGTTGAGCAAGCTGAAGATTTCGGAGACCAGAAGCTGGCCCCCTATTTCTAGGGCAGGTTTTACGCTCGATCCGGTTGTGGTTCGCCACTCTCCGCGATCCGGGTTGAGCGTAAACCTGCCCGTTTCTTTTGTTGACAGTATTTCGATCACAGTCCATCCTGAAGGGTAGAGCATTTGTATGCTCCCTCACATCTAACGTATTTTAAGCCAATTTTTACTATGACATACGTTCAATCCTGGTGGGAAATCCTACAATCCGCCTTGCTGAACCTATGGGGCAAAGTCGTGGCATTCCTCCCAGAGGTTGTCGGGGCGATCATCGTCCTCGTCATTGGGCTACTGGTCGCCGGCTGGCTCGGTAAGCTCGTGAAGTGGATCGTGGAGATGATCAAGATCGATCAGCTCCTGGAGCAGGCCAAGGTTCAGGAGGAGTTTAAGAAGGTGAACGTCGAGTTCTCCATCGCAAAACTTCTGGGATGGATCGCGAAGTGGTTCATCATCATCGCAACGCTCATTGCCGTTGCCGACATCCTGAAGATTCCGCAGATCACGCAGTTCCTGCAGGAAGTCGCCTTATACATCCCGCAGGTTATTGCCGCCGTCGTCATTTTGACCATCGGTGTTGTGGCCGGGAATGTAGTCAAGGAAATTGTGACCAAGTCCGTACAGGCATCCAAGCTGTCTAAGGCAAGCGCCGGTCCGATCGGTGCCGTAGCCAAGTGGGCCATCATCGTATTCGCGCTCATGGCCTCGCTCGTTCAGTTGGGTGTTGCCGCCGCACTCATTCAGATTCTATTCACCGGTCTCGTTGCCATGTTGGCCTTGGCGGGTGGATTGGCTTTCGGTCTGGGTGGCAAGGATCGCGCAAAAAATTGGATCGAACGATTCGAGACGGAGCTGAGCAAAGAGGGGGCATCCGCACCGTCCACGGGTTCCGCGTCACCACAATCCCCACCGTCGTACCAAGGGTAGTAAATCAAAAATCCGCCGATGGCGGATTTTTGTTACGCATTGCGTTGCGCTTATTTCGTTTCCTTGTGAGGCGTGCGCTTCTTGCAGTGCTTGCAGTATTTGTTTTCTTCAAGACGATTTTTGAGCTTCTTCTTGTTCTTTTTGGAATGGTAGTTGATCCGCTTGCAGACCGTGCATTCCAGCTTGATGAGGTTATCTTGAGACATAGTGTTGAATTACGAATTGCGGATTACTTGTCCCACGAAGCCATGGCGGAGTGGGGCGAATTGCGAATTGGACAGTTAGCCATGGTCCGTGTCCCGAACGGTGTTTTTCCACCCTCAGGCCTCCGACCGGGTCAGAGGGCGCTGGGTGGAGCCAACGGTCGGATTCGCCCGGCATAGGGCATTTGCCCCACGGGTCCGCCGGGCGGCCAGCGTATGCTGGTCGAACCGCAGTCAGCGTGGTGGTTGCTCATGCGACCATGGAGCCAACGGTCGGATTCGAACCGACGACCTATTGTTTACAAAACAATTGCTCTAACCAGCTGAGCTACGTTGGCGTAGACGGTGACGTTGTGCGGAGGGAAGTGTAGTCAAGTTTGCATTATTTGTCAATGAGGCAGAGATGGCTCGGTGTCTTGGTTCTGAGGGTCTCTGGGAGCGCAAATCGACACATGCGGGTCATCGGATTGCCTTATCATCTCCGTGCATTTATCCTTATTTCTATGGTTCTTACGCCCCCTCCGCGGATCGAAAAACCGTCTCCGCCCATTAAGCACCTGCCTCCGCCGGAGCATAAAGGCGCTGCC
>WJLE01000060.1 GCA_014728655.1 Candidatus Uhrbacteria bacterium | reverse complement strand
GCAGATGGACGGAGACACCGCTCTGAAATTCGTCCGTTCCCGTCATGGAAACAATGGCGAAGGAAGTGATTTCGCCCGCGCGGCTCGTCAGCAGAAGGTCATCCTTGCCGCCAAAGAAAAACTGCTTAGCGGACGCACGCTCACGAACCCGCAGCGCCTGATCAAACTCTACGAATCCATTGCCACAAACATTCAGACGGATCTCACCCCTTGGGAGATCATCAAGCTCGCGCCGATGGCGGGCGACATCTCCTCAGAGAACATCACGACACGCGTTCTGACGAACGATCCGGACGGCGAGCTCGTGAACGGTAACGTCGGCGGCGCGTACATGCTGTTCCCGCGCGAACGGGACTGGTCTGAGATTCGCGTCATCGCACAACATCCGTTTGCGACGAAGGAGGAGGCAAAGGCGCAGGAGGAACCGCAGGAAGACACTGCCGTGGAGATCCGTAACGGAACCAACATTACGGGGTATGCGTCGCGGATGTCCCAATACCTGGAAGACGAGGGTTATATCGTCCAGGGTATCGGAAACGCATTGCAGAAGGGTTACGAGAAGACGGTCATCTATGACCTGACGAAGGGTCAGCGCGATACGGAACTGGCTGCCCTCCGATCCATGCTGGATGCGAACGTTGCTCCAATCCCAGCCGGCTGGACACAGAACAACGGGACCGCAGATGAACAAAAACCAACGGATCCCGAACATACCGATTTCTTGATTGTTCTGGGAGATTCGAGTTACGGTCTGGTGGAGTAGTATGGAGCACGGAGGAGGGATGAAGGACGGGGGGATGAAGAACCTCCTCCTCTGTCTTCCGTCTTCCACCCTCCCCCATCCTTCCTCCTCACCACTTGCATATGGCAGATCAAAACATCAAACTGGATCAACTTCCCGTTGTCTCCATTATCGGACGCGCAAACGTCGGGAAATCCACCCTGTGGAACAAGCTCGTGGAACGTCACCGTGCGCTAATTTCTGATGCTCCACATACGACACGTGACCGAAACTTCGCCACGGCCGTTTGGCGCGGCAAAACGTTCCGTGTTGTGGATACGGGCGGGATGGATACGGAGGACAACACCATTGGTAAAGGGATCCGGCGGCAAGCCGAACTCGCGATCAAAAAATCGGATGTCATCCTATTTCTTGTGGATGGCAAGAACGGTGTTCTGGATGTGGATCGCGATCTGGCCAAATACATCCGTAAGCATGCGAAACACGCCCTATTGGTTGTGAATAAAATCGATCAGCCTAAGGATCTGAACATTGCGTCGGATCAGGGGATCTATGGTCTGGGATACAAAGAACTCCTCCCGATCAGTGCCGCTACCGGAAAAGGCGTGGGTGATCTACTGGACCGTGTCTATGAGGAGTTGGAGGCCATGGGGAAACCCGCTCCGGATTCGGAGACGGTTCAAGAAGAAGAGGAGGAAGAGGAGCGCCCGATCCGGATCGTGATCATGGGTAGACCGAACGCCGGAAAATCTTCGTTAACGAATGCGATCTTGGGCGAAGAGCGTGTCATCGTTTCGGAGATTGCACATACCACACGAGAACCTCAGGATACCTCCCTGACCTACAAGGATCAGGAAATCGTGTTGGTCGATACGGCAGGCATGCGAAAACGCTCGAATGTGAAACGGGGACTGGAGACTGCCGGACTGCAACGCAACAAGGAGGCGCTGGAACGTGCGGATATTGCCTTCTTGGTTTTTGATGCAACGGAAGACCCGACCTTCCAAGACAAATACCTGGCCGGACTCATGAAGGAGGAATCGAAGGGCCTGGTTCTGGTCGCAAACAAATGGGATCTGGTACCAGATAAAACAACGAAGTCCGCAAAGGAGTATGAACAAAAAATCCGTCAGGCCTTTCCGTTCCTGGACTGGGCTCCGATGGTATTTACGAGCGCTAAAACCGGAAAGCGTGCCAAGGACCTTTTGGACCTGGCGCTGAAGATCCAGACCGAACGGAAGCGCATCATCGATTACAACGCGATTAACCGACTGCTCAAGACCGTCATTAAACAGAAGCGTCCGTTACAGGTACTGGGCCCGAAGTCTCCGTATATCTATGATATGGCGCAGACGCGGACCGAGCCCCCCACCTTCCTTGTGACCATCCGTGGAAAAAAACAATCCGTTCACATCTCCTGGCTCAAGTTCCTACAGCGGAAGATCCGTGAGAAATTTGGATTTCAAGGTACTCCGATTATCGTCCGTGCCACGAACGTTCCCATGGCAAAATCCGAACGCTCCTGGAATGTACGTGGACCGGGGATGGAGGCGGTGACAGAATCAGACGACGAAACGACGTCCGACGAAACGACCTAACCACTTACGACTCACGAATATGAAACTCATCGTAGGACTAGGAAACATCGGGAAGCAGTATGATGGTACACGTCATAATGTGGGTTTTGAGGTGCTGGATCACTTTGTAGAGGAGTATGACGGAACGTGGTCTGAGGAATCAAAACGACATGCGCGGATCGCACTCGTTCAGGTCGGGAAAGAGCGGATCGTCTGCGCGAAGCCCACGACGTACATGAACCGATCCGGAGCTGCCGTACAAGCCATTGCATCCTTCTATAAGTTGGATTCAAATGATCTCTTAATCGTCCATGATGAGATGGATTTGGAGCCCGGAAGGATCCAATTCAAGCAGGGTGGTCAGGCTGCGGGGCATAACGGCGTATCAGATATCCAGCGCGCGCTGGGAACAACCGATCTTCAGCGTCTTCGGATCGGGATCGGACACCCCATCCCGCCGGAGATGCGCGCCGAAGAATGGGTATTAGGCCCCTTATCCCCAGATCAGGCTCCGAATGCCCTTGACATCGTGGCCGCAATGCGAGACTGGATAGAGGAGGGATTGGAATCGGCTGCGAATCGGTGGAATTGATCGTGAGCTGGAATGGATAAAAAAGAACCCTCCCGTAGATGGAGGTTTTTGAATTCCGCGGTATGGGCAATCGGCGATTTGGCCACTTGGACCTCTGTTGGCATCTACGCACTCCACTACCCAGCCACCGAACAACACCGCCTTCTAAATAACAAACGCCCTTCATTCTGCCCACGCCAGACCTGTTATACCCGGGCTGGAGGGGCAATCCCGGTACGTGTCTCGCGAGGACAGAATGAAAGGCACTGATTGAATGTCGTGCATGTCTTAACAAGACAATCCTTATCCGTCAAGAGCTGCAAGGCGATCTCACAACAATGACAACCTTATATGACTTCATGGAATAAAGAACGGATGGACGCTTACCGGATCGTCCGCGCGTGGGAATGCAGCTCCAAAACGCTTCATCGTATCTGGAACCGCTTCAAGCCGCCCGGGAACTTTTGGGACGCATTGCCAGAAAGCATCTCAGATCTTACCAAAACACAGCAGAAAGCCCTTCGCCAATCCCAACTGGAATCCATCGAAACGGATCTTGAACTTATGGAGAAACAGGGTATCCGTTTCGTTCTGCCATGGGAGGAGGCATTCCCCAAATCCCTGCTTCAGATCCCTGACCCACCCGCGGCACTGTTTATCCGTGGGGCGCCGATGTCAGATGCCGTGCGGGTTGCGATCGTTGGCACGCGTCGGATGACGGCATACGGG
>WJLE01000059.1 GCA_014728655.1 Candidatus Uhrbacteria bacterium | reverse complement strand
GCGTTATTGCTATGCTTTTTACGATTTAGACGACGAGCGGCAGGACTTCCAGATCCTTGAATTCTTCACCTGCGATGATGTGATCAATCCGGTACGCGCCGTGTGTCGGCGCCTCGATGTATCCGCTCCAAGCCATACGGGCAAGCGCTCCGCTGTTGATCCAGTCAATGAGCCATTCGTTTGCCGTTTCCGGTTCGTGCATGGGAATTCCTCCGCCGATGTTTTGCAACCAGAGTTTATTGAACTCCTCCTGCGAACCGACCGGTGGCGCCATGATGATCGGAATGCCGGCACCGGTGTAGAAGGAAAGTTCAGAGGGTTTCGTCCATAGGATGTCCGTCTTGCGAAGAACTTGATCAAAGCCGTTGAAGTACTTATGACGTTCCGGTTCGTAGTACACGCTTACTCCTTTGCCGATTTCGCTCTTTAGGCCGGCGTCTTTTAATCCCTTTAGAAAGTAGTTCTGAACGTTTTTATGCGTTCCGGCCACCAGGGTTAGTCGTAGTTCTTTTGTCTTAATCTTTTTTGCAAGTGCCTTTGCGACCTTAATTCCGATCGCACGCTGCGCACCGGCTCCACCAACGGCGAAGGTGATGGTGACCGGGCGAGGCTTCCGTTTAACCGCGCAAACTTTAGCGCCCAGTTCCGCTTGCAGCGTGCGCCAGTATCGTTTGGTGAAGACGCCGTTCGGATCCAGGTTGCAAATGCGCTGATGCAAATCCGGTTTTAGGATCGGACTATCCGTACCACCGATGATCCGTTTGGGAATCGGGAAACCCGTATGAAAGATTTTTTCCGTGCGCACACCATATAGTTTTAGGCGTTCTACGACGCGCCCGGTTGGTGCTAGGTAGTTGATCTTGCTTCGCTTTGGATCCTTCGGAACCCAGGCGCGTGCCATATCCGTATCCGTTACCAGTGTGTAAATGTCTTCCGGATAACCGTGGTATTCCAGTGCGATCGCGCTTAAGGGGAATGTGCAGATCGCCGGTAAGCGGCGTTTTTCTTGCAGCGTTTCCGTGAGGTGCTTTAGGAGTCCGCGTTTCAGAAAACGATAGGCCGTACGGAGCTGTAGGCTGGGTTTGGATAAATCTCGGCGAGGATAGAACTTCGGAATCTCCTGAAAGCGATCCATCGCTTCGAAGAGCAGGTGTCCGAGGATGGGAATCGGTTTTAGACGTGAAAGCGCTTCGTAGAGCTCGCGCGTTTCTCTCCATAACTTCTTATCCGAAGCGGGAATGCCCTTGTAATTATTGGAGGTAATGAACTCTCCGTAGGCAAGTTCTTCGAGCGCGTGCGCGGCTCGATCATGGCCGTATCCCATGTCTGCGGAAACGACCCAAGCGTGTTGCTTAATACGTTCTGACATAGTATGAATAGTTGAAATTCAGTCCCAGGTTAACATGTTTACACCAGTTCTGCATGCAATTAGAGCAGGGGAGCGATGAGGCGTAGCACGGATTCACGGATCCTGCGCCAATAGGGGCGGTTCAGGAACCCGGAGTAGTCCAGCTCCTCGCAATTCCGCAGATCTTGCTCGTAGTCATCCAGCAGGTGACGGACGCTGGGGGTGTCTGACAGTAGAACGTTTACCTCAAAATCCAAGTGAAAACTCCGGACATCGATGTTGCAGGTGCCGATCGTTGCGATCCGATCATCTACGATCAGAACCTTTTGATGTAAAAAACCTTTTGTGTACTCAAAAACCGTTCCACCCGCTTTTAGAATGCGGTTCAGATACGTCGTCGCCACATGCCGCAGCAGGACGGCATCCGTTTTGCGTGGTAGCATGAGTTGTACATCCACCCCACGCAGGACGGCGTTGACGAGTGCATCGTGAATACCGGGATCCGGGATAAAGTACGGAGTTTGGATCTTAAGGCTCTTCGTTGCTCGGTTGATCATCTCCAAGTAGAGCCGTTCCACGGCATACCAGGTGGAATCCGGTCCGCTGGCGATCACGTTGATACGCTCTCCCTGCGGTGCGACGGGCTGCACCGGTCGTTCTTGCGATTTTCCTTTTCCTGTTGTGCGGAACCAGGCCTCCTCAAACAACGTAATGAACTGGTTCACACACGGACCATGGAGCATCAGGTGGGTATCTCGCCAATAACCGATGGGTTTCTTGCTCAGATACTCGTCTCCGATATTGATACCTCCCGTAAACACGGTTTGTTCATCCACGATGACGATCTTCCGATGATCCCGGTAGTTGGCTTTGAAGAAGTAGAAGAGCGTAATCAACGGGGCGAAGTAGGATGCTTGTACGCCGGCCGCCCGTAGCTCACGAAAACATTTGTGACCGAGGCCAAGACTTCCGTATCCGTCCACCAGTAGTCGGACGCGTATGCCCTGCTTGGCTTTTTGTTTGAGGAGATCTAGGAGTGCTTTTCCGATCTGATCGTATCTAAAGATATAGTATTCCAGGTCGATCGAACGTTTTGCTTCCCGAATTGCATGCAATAGCTTGGGGTACGTCACCTGTGCGTCCGTCAGAATGGATACCCGGTTCCCTTCGGTATAGGGAACGCCTGTGGAGCGTGTGGCAAACCCCCGTAGTACCACTTCCGGTTCGTCGGTCTGCTCATGAAGTTTGCGGACATCTTCTGCGGCACGTACAGACCAGCGTGCAATTGCTTGTCGTTGACGCAAGCGCTTTTTGTAGGATGGTCGATGCCAGTTATGGCCAAAAAAGAGGTAGAGGACGAAGCCTACAACCGGGAACGCGAACAGTACCAGTAGCCAGCTTAAGGTACGCTCCGGTGCGCGGTTCTCGAAGAGAATCACAACGGCGATCAATAGTAGGTTGATCGTGAAGAGGGTCGTAACGGCGGAACCGGCATTGGAGCTTAGCCAGATCAAAATCTCCTGCATGCGTTCAGTATACAGGAGAACTCATCGAATCCGTATGATTAGAGCGAAATGCGTACCATTTGAATGCTGGCGGCGGTCAGTAGATCCAGTTGCGTGCGATCCGTGAACCCGATCGGGCTTCCGTGGATCGTGATGCCGTAACGGTTATTCAGCAAGAACCAGTTCGCACCTCGTGGATATTTGTGGAGATGGTTTGGGATTCCGTCGTAGGTAAATGTGCCCAATAAGCCGGCGACTTCCGTGTCCTCCCGATTGACCCGGTCATAATCTACGGGAAGATATGCGCCCTTGCTCAAGAAATCGGATTTCGCACGCTCATCGGTTCCCAGGTCGTAGATCTGTATGGTCAGGTGTTCGGAAGATCCACCCTCCCCGTAACGGTAAATGGCGCTTGCACTGCGGAATTTTTTGCCGGGCTGGTTCACACCGGGCGCCATGATACATTCCACGGATGACGGGATGCGCTGGAAGTGAGGTAGGGTGGGGAGTGCGTTTTTCAGCACCTCGCAGTCAATATTCCGGAATGGCTGATGCGTTGGATCCTGTTTGGCATCCAGTCGAAGCTCCAATGCCTCCACGCGCTGCGAAAGCATCTGCACCTCCGTTCGTACTTCATTGATGACAGCGATCCGTGTGGGGGAAGAGGATGTCTCTGCGTTTGCGCCAACAGCGCCGAGCAGAATCACGCCGCCTAAAAACGCAAAGATTGCTATCGCGCCATGGGTCAGCGACGGATGCGCCTCTTCGTGCCAAACGCTTTTGGATCGTTTGCTAGGTGCTGCGGATTTTTTTGTTCGCTTGATCGGCATAGGCTGATCATGAGTATACCAGTTATTTTGTCTTGCGGTATTTTCGGGTTTTTAATTCTTCCACGTTTGCCAGGTTGTTCGCATACATGTTGGCGATGTAGCGGAGCTTTTTATCGTTAAAGCGATCGTATTCGTATAATAGATCCAACACAAGAAGGATGTTAAAGATGGCGATGGCTGTGACGACCCGTGCGCTCGGATCTGCCGGTGTGGCACTGGTCAGGATCCAGGCGAAGGTAAAGGTTAGGATCATGGTGATCGCCCATTGAAAATGACCCACGTACTGATCTTTTTTCTGACGGATCATCTGCCGTGCCTCCGTGGCTTCTCCGGTTGTCTCTAACAACGTTTTATAGATGTCCTGATTATAACGGACCTTAAGCATGGGCATCCGGTAGATCGTGTAGGTCACCTGACGAAACAGTTCGTTGCCACGCTCGTACACGTAAAAACTCGCATCGCGGAATAGGGTGAGGTAGGCGTCCAGATCCTCCTTGAGGTTCTTTGTCCACTGCTCCAGCTTCGGTTGATCCTTGGCGATGTGGAGGCTCAGGTGGTAGATCCGACGAATCGTGTTGAGTTCCTTACTGATGTAGTCATCGAGTAACCGTCGCCGTTGGATGGCGATGTTCATGAGGAATCCCATAAGGATGGCGTACAGGAACCCCAGATAGCTCAAGATGTTTTGTAGGAACTCCTGAGCTTCCAATCCTAAGAAGGGGATAATCAGGACGAAGAAGAAACTGAAAATCAGGAGCGTCAGGATCCGCAAGTACGTCATGACGTGCGTCATCGTGGAGTGGATGCTCTTCATTCGAAATGATTATACCATCTTTCAGACCTAATCTGTTGGTAAATAGTCCGCCGGTTCATACACGTTCCGTGCATTCCAAATCAGGAAGCCGCTGCCGCCCGCATCGCGTATGGCCTTGATCTGAGCCTCGATCATCGCGGAGGTATAGACCGCACCGATATCAAAATCTTGGATCCAAGGTCGCGCCTTCGGGCGGGATTCCTCTTCGGGAATCTCAAACTGATTCTGTAAAATTGCCGCTCCCTCATCCAGTGATAGCTTGATGATGTCATACGGGTGGACGGAGGGATTCGCATATCCTCGGAATCCACTGGGATAATGGGAGGGATAGACCATGGGGGAGATGAAGTCCGCATGCGGATACGCATCCGGTAGGCGTTGTCCGATTCCCATGTCGTAAATGGAAACGTACGTCATGCCAAAAAGATCGAACGAAACGGGGACGCCTTCATCTCGCAATGCGTCCCCGATCTTGGCAAAGAAGTCCTGCATCACTTCCACCTTCGTGGATGTGGTCTGAGAGAAGTGGGGATAGTGGATGGAACTTAATCTACCGTCACTTGGGAAGCGGATGTAGTCATATTG
>WJLE01000007.1 GCA_014728655.1 Candidatus Uhrbacteria bacterium | reverse complement strand
TTCGTCTTCATGTTCGTTGTCGTCAGCCTGCACACGAATGTGCGTTGGATCATCAAAAGCGGCGTCACCTTTGATCAGACGCACGTTTGCGGCGGCAAGCCGGGTCCGATATTGCGCGTCGAGCGCGTTTTTCAGGGCAGCGATGTGGGCCAGCAGCGTCGGGCAATCGCAGGTCGGTTTGTCCTGGCGCAGTCCAAATGCCAGGGCGTTGTCGCGTCCTGCAAGCCGGTCAGCGACGCTGAGCCAGGCTTTACTGGGCAGTAAACTGTGCCACGTGGCCCGTCCACCGGGGCTTTCGCGTTCAACCAGTGTGACCTGTGCGCCACAACGCGCTGCCGCGGTTGCGGCGGCAAGCCCAGCAGGACCGCCACCAATAACAGCCAGGTGTCCCATCGATAGTCCTCCAACAACCTTACAATAGCCGCAAGTATCCTCCGCGCGACGTAATACCTGTTAGATGGCTGCGCGTGGTAGTTGGTTGCAAATGGGTGTACGAACAACCCGTAGTTAAGCGATACGAACAAATTTGCGACGCCGAGTAGCGAGAGCATCCCACTGTCCGGACAAAAATGCGGCGCGGGCTTTGGCAACATGCCGGGCACTGGAGAGATTCCAGCGCGCACCAGGCACCTTCATACGTTGCGCGCCGATCTGTTTAGCGGCGCTCTCGATGGAACCGGAGCCAATTTGATAGCCTTGGGCGCGATAAGTCGGATAATTCATACGGTGACGATTGTTGGAAAAATAGGTCACGGCGGCCTGAGCCGGATCATTTTCGCGAGCAGGATTGAGATGGAGCGTACAAGCCGCTATTACGGCATCAATCCGTCCCTCCCACAAATCGGTGCGCACTTGCGCAAGCCACGCCTGGCGCTGTGTGGGGTCCTTGAAAGCGACCGCCGCCACCGGCGGCAGGTATTCAGTGGCATGGAACCAATCCACAATCTGGATGGCGTGCGGGAAATGCTGGTCCACCAAGCGCCAAATCCACGCGGCCCCATCACCGAGGATAATCAGTTCACGCGCCAGATGTGCATTCTGCTGGACGCCTGTGGCCCACAGCAACTCACCGAACTCGGTCGCAGGGCAGATGTCGGTGTAGTAGGTGATGTCTTGGGCGCGGATCGTCCACTCCTCCTCAGGCGTGCGCGGCGGATGGCTGGCGGTGGTAAACCAGGCCCCAATCTTCAATTCACGCCAGGGGTCTGGCTGCGCGGGGTCATCGGTGGGTTCACCTCGTGTATGCACGCTGGTTCCATCCAAGCTACCATACAATCGTAGCGGGCGACGTGCCGTGCGTTGGCGCGACAACATGGCGTCCTGATTGGCTGCTTGTGCTTGCCAGTCGTTTTCACGCGCGACCACTTCTTGGCCGTAGGCTTGCGTTGCTTTGTCTAGCGCGTGGTCGCTCAAGCTGACCAACGTTAAGGCTTCAAACAACGCACTCCCCTTCCCAAATGGCACTTGTGCACCCACCAAACCACTCAAGCGCTCCAACTCTGCACTCATGGCATTCGGTCGCCAGCCGATCCGTTGATCCAGTGGATATATCCCGCCTGAACGCGCGCGGTACAGATAGTACGCACGCTTCACCTTGACCTTGCCCAGTACCGTGTACATCGTTCCTTCACGTTTACCGACATAGTCTGCTATTTCCCCGTTCTCGTCCCTAATCTCGCGTGCCGGTTCCTCATCTTCACTTTGATTCAACCAGCTTTCCAGCACTTTGCGCCCTAACATAACGGTTATTTCTCGGCTCACGCGTTCCATTTCGCTCATATCTGCTGGGTCTGGTATCGTTTCATTTAAGAGCGTGCTCAACTGCGCTGCCATCGTATCCAGCGTTTCCGCTAACTGTGGTGTATCATTCATCTGTGAAGCCTCCTGGGTTGTGACGACCGCTATCCTACCGGATAGTTTCGGAGGCTTCACTTTTTCTTCTACAGGTTGTTCGTACACCCGTTGCAAATACGACCCTTGCGGATACAACGCCTGATGTTATCATAGGGGCTTTAGTTTTGTCCGAGCGAACGGGGCGTGTCATGAATCCCGGATCTGAGAAGCAAATCAGCGCGGAGCACATCAAGCGCAGGATTAATGCGCGCCTGGAACGAGTGGCTATTGTCTCATCGCTATCAGTTGTTGATAGTCCCCCACAGCCGTCAAATGGTGCGGAACCTGTCCCTGCCCAGGCCGATCCTGTTGGCGCGCCGGTAGACGATGGTGGGCGTCCGCCTGCCCAGGGGGCCAGTACGGCTGCGGTAGCCCCGGCAGAGCGGGTTGATGTGCCCAAACAGACAACAACCCAGGCTGCTGAACAGGTTGGGCGCGATAGACGCGATCAGATCAAAAACAGCATTGAGCGCATTCCCGTGCTGGGCACGCTTGCGCGCTGGGTCTATAAGCTGATTATGCTCCCAACCCGTTTCTATCGCCTGGAAAGACAGATGCTTCGCGAGATAAAGGATCTCCGGCAGTTGAATGCCGGGATGCAGAGCCAGATCGTCTATTCGCAAGAAGCCTTCGAAGGGTATATAACTGATTTGCAGAATGCGCTGGAACAGAACGTGGGGCGGTTGCAGAACATGTTGCAGCAAAACGTCAGCCAGCTTCAAAACACCATCCAGCAGAACATCGCGTTGTTGCAGGTCCAGGATAATCAACTGGCTGAGCAAAACATGCGCATTCAGGAACATTTTCACGAGCACATTTCGCAGTTGTACGAACGCGATACAGATCTGCAGGACGGCGTCGTAGTGCTGCAAGACCGTGTTGAAGAATACGTGACGTCACTTCAGGGCCAGGATGCCCGGCTTGAAGAAGAAATACACACTCACGTCAACCGGCTGCAAGATATGAACGTCGAATTCCAGGGCGTGGTACAGAAGAATCTCACCCGGTTTTACGTGGAAGTTCGTGAGAACTTCATGTCCCTGGAAGGCAGCCTGAACGAAACGGTCACGCAGGCTCAAAACAGCTTACAGCAGCAGATTGTTC
>WJLE01000058.1 GCA_014728655.1 Candidatus Uhrbacteria bacterium | reverse complement strand
TTGGCCGCCTGGTCATTCCACGTGCTGAGCGTATCGAAGTCAAAGCCCGCATCCTCAAACCAATCATCAGGCCAGCCCGCAAACTCGTCAAAGTCCCAGTGGCCTTCGTTCATCGTCGAAGCGAAGAGCACCTTTCGCCGCTCGGCTTCTGTAAGTGGACGTGAAGAGCGTAGTACCTTGACTTCATAGTCAGCGCCGTAGCCCGCCGCCATCAGGATTTTAATGCGCTGATGGCCGTCGTAGACTTCGTTATCCGGACCCACCGCCAACGTCTGAAATTGTCCGACGCGCTCCCAGTCGCGAAGCAAGCGCTTAGCCGCCGCCTCGGTGATCTGCTTGGGGTTCTCCTCCCATAGCTCGCAATCACCAATCCTTATCGTATCGTGCGTCCAGGTGATATCTTTGGCCATCGCCTACCCCATACCAAATGCATTCAGCGCATGCAGTTTAAGGTTTCCGGGTAAGTTGAGAAGTTCTTCCAAAGATAGTTTTGTGGTCTCTAACATAAATCCTCCTAAACTAGAGGGCAAACATGGGGCATTCGCTTCTGCCCCCTTCAAGCGGGAAGTTGCTACACAACTTCATCCTAGCATAATTGCGCCGTTTTGTCAATAATCTCTTGATATGTACTTGACAAAACCGTAAAAGCTATTATAATAAGGCTAGAGTTTGAAAGGAGGCTTATGAATCTATATCTCGAGCAGGTAAAGAATCTGACTAACACTGAGGTCAACAATAAGGTAAATTTTGGCCTTGCCGAGCAGCAGGTCAAAGGTCATTACCCACAAGGCAAATTTGTGCCTTTTGATGCGCCGTCTTATGGCTGGCGCTGCGATACAATAACGGGGCATATCGAAGCCTTCGTGTGGTCACATGTTGAGCAGATCGAGCCCATTGAGCAGGATTGGGATTTTGCCTTACGGCACTGGACTACGCAACGGTATATCGCCTGGCTACGGCAAGGGCACTTGCCACCGCCGATAACGGTCATACAGCATGTGAGCGGTACACTATATAGCCTGAATCGGCGGCGCTGGTTAGCGGCACGCGAAGTGGGGTTGGCGTGGTTACCTACCTGGTTCTCGCCTACAAATAAGGGTGGAACGGCAAGATGGTATCGGACATACTCAGTATGAGGGGGGCTTGTGATCAGCTATCTTGAAGGAGACGCAACGTTGCCGGTATTGCGGCCCGCAATTGTTGCGCACATCTGCAATAATTGGCATGGCTGGGGAAAGGGCTTTGTGCTGGCCGTATCGCGCCGGTGGCCGGAGCCTGAGCAACATTATCGCTCTGTGCAAAGTATGCAGCTTGGCACAGTAGCATTCGTGCCGGTGGAGCAGCAATTGTGGGTGGCTAATATGGTTGCCCAAGACGGATACGGCAGGGACCGACTTCGGCTAGATGCTTTGAGCAAGGCGCTGGAACAAGTCAATACGCGCGCATCTGAGCTTGGAGCATCGGTGCATATGCCGCGCATTGGCTGCGGTTTGGGCGGAGGAAAGTGGAGTCAGATTGAGCCGCTTATCGTCTCGTTGTTAGACGTTCCGGTTTTTATCTACGACTATCACAATGTTGCTGATAAGGCGGCAGCTACGGTTAATGCGCTGTCAAAGGACGGGATTTCCTGCGACACCGGCTGGTTTGAGGAGGTGTGATGGCTACGATAAAAGGGCGTGATGGATTTCTCTATCTGGTTGAAAAGTATCCGCGCCTTGATGAGCCTAAAATAGATACACTCTGGTATCCGCTACAGTATGAGCAGGGCGGTAAGGCGCGCCTTGATCGCTATACTCGGCACTTGGAAGGCAATGTTGTCCGCAAGTATACCGGCAGCCTGTACATTGACGACGACGGTAAAACGTACCGCCTGCTTAGCAACAAGGCCGACTTCGTAGGCACCGAAGACGTGCCACCGCCTAAGACTCGCGTCAAGGTCAGGTGGGTTCACGGAAGGTGGGAGAAATACTTAAAGCAAAAGGGTTGGGTTCCCGCTTGAAACACTTGACAAATCTGTAAAACCCGTTATACTAGTAATAGAAAGGTCAACCAAACAGATGGAGGTCAACATGAAACACACGGGCGATCTTTACAGCAAAATTTTCGATATTGAGCAAGCCCGTGCTGCCGTTGACGCTGACAAGCAGCGAGAGCTCGATGCTATCC
>WJLE01000057.1 GCA_014728655.1 Candidatus Uhrbacteria bacterium | reverse complement strand
CAGATCGGAACTTCAGAAATTGAAAAATTGGGTCTAAAACCAAACGGATATTTTTTGGGATTGGGTCGGTTGATTCCACACAAGGCATTCGATGTGGCGATTCGGGCGTACATGAACGTTCCAACGGCTATTGAGTTCGCCATCGCCGGAGATGCGGGTTACAACATGTCCTACGCAGAGGAGCTTTACATATTGGCGGAGCGTGATGCTCGCGTCCACCTGCTTGGCTTTCAGACCGGGGATACGCTCAAGCAGCTTTTAGCACATTGCTATGCGCTCATTCACCCTTCACGCAGTGAAGGGTTAAGTGTAGCGGTCCTTGAGGCCATGGCGAACGGTAAAGTTGTCATCATGAGTGATATTCCGGAAAATCTTGAACTGATTGATCACTCCGGGATCCGGTTTAAGAAAGATGACGAAGTGCAGTTACGGGATACGTTGGAACGTGTTGCAGGAGATCGGGAGTTGATGAAGGAACGTGGGGAACGGGCACGGAAACACGTAGAGAAGCAGTACACCTGGAGCTCTGTTCTTGCCAAGACGGAGTTGGTTTACCTCTCATTGAAGCCCGGTCAGAAGTAACGTAAACTATGAAACAAGTATGTCCATGATTGATCGTCAGTGCATTGAGACCGTTAAACGGAATCATACCGTTCACACCAAGTCCCGACGGGAGTTGCAGGCTGTTTCTGCGGATATCCTTGGAGGTTCTAAGCGTTCGATCTTTGCCACACAACGCGGGGACTTGAAGCGTGCGAAATCCGAAATCGCAGATGCGGCTAAGCTGATCAAAAAGGGGAAGGGAATTATCGCAAAACGCGAGCGGTTGATGCAAGAAGGGATGTGGCGTTCGGCGTTAGAAGAATACGGTGAGGCGAGTCTATACTTTGCGGCAATGAGTGGGCAGAAGATCGGTTGTATCCGCGAAATTCCGGATACGGATACAGAAACGTATATCGGTGCCATGTCCGATCTGACCGGAGAGCTAACCCGTTCCTGTGTGTTAATGGCAACGGAGCGAAAGACCGAGGAGGTTACTAGGTTGCTGGGCTTGATACGTGAGGTGGTTGCCTATCTGTTATTACTTGACTTGACGGGCTCCCTAAGACAAAAATTCGACCAGGCAAAACAGAACCTACGCAAAGCGGAAGAGATCGCGTTTAACCTGTCGATTCATGTCTCCAACTGAACTCCTGCGTGCGCCGTTTGAGAAGTCGCTCTGGAAGGGACGGCGTGTTTTGATCTTGGGACTCGGTCAATTCCCTCAAGGGAGTGGCATGAGCGCGGCGTATCAGTTCGCAAAACTCGGTGCAGATGTTCGTGTAACGGATTTGAAATCTGCGAAGGAGTTGGGTTCGAACGTTAGGAAGCTGAAGGCATTTAAAAACGTGAAGTTTACGTTGGGGAAACATCTCATGAAAGAGATCGACTGGGCGGAGTTAATCGTGGCGAATCCCCGCGTCCGTCCGGATGCAAAGGAGCTGAAACGTGCACGCAAGAATGGTACTCCCGTTACATCCGATATCGCGCTCTTTTTAGATCGATGCCCTGCAACGGTCGTTGCGGTGACGGGCACGCGCGGAAAGAGTACAACGGCATCGTTAATTGCTGCGATTCTGAAGGCCTGCCCTAAAACGGTTTGGTTGGGTGGGAATATACTCGTATCACCACTCACGTTCTTGTCGAACGTCAAATCATCAGATGTTGTTGTTCTCGAGTTATCAAGTTGGCAGTGTGAATCGCTTTCAAAAACGCAAAAGGCTCCCACCGTTTCTGTGATTACCAATTTACTGCACGATCACCTGAACACGTATGACGGCATGGATGACTATGCGGAAGCGAAGGCGCAGATCTTTCGTCATCAACAAAAAGACGATGTGGTTGTGTTAAATGCAGATGATGCGTACGGAAAGCAATGGATTAAAGAGGCGCCATCTGTTGTGAGAACATTCGGGAAAGCGGCAAAGAACGATGCGACGATTAAAAACGGATGGATCCAATTCGGATCGCAGAAGATATTCGACCTTCGTAAACTGCAACTACTTGGAGCACATAATGAATGGAATGCGACCATTGCCGCTTTAGCCTCGAGGCAGGCGGGTGCCGGGCTCGCTTGTATCAAAAAAGGTTTGAAAACGTTTCAGGGCTTGGAGCATCGGCTGCAATTGGTTGCGATGAAGAAGGGGATTCGGTACGTCAATGATACATGCGCAACAACTCCGGACGGTGTGATCGCAGCGATGCATGCGCTGAAGCGTGGCGCGGATCATCTGTGGTTGATCATGGGCGGGCAGGATAAGCAGTTGGATTACACGGAACTGGGGAAGGCGTTCAAGAAACAGCGAACAAGACTGGGGGTCTTCCTATTGCCCGGCACCGCTTCCGAGAAGATCTTTGAAGAATTAACGGCCAACCAGGTTGCGGTTGAACGCGTGGAAGATCTGGATCAGGCTGTGCGGCGTACCGCGTCCCTGGCGGTAAAAGGGGATGCGGTGGTTCTTTCTCCGGGCGCGGCAAGTTTTGGACAGTTTAAGAACGAGTTTGAGCGTGGAGCAACCTTTATTCGTCTGGTAAGGAACATTACCTAAACCAGCACTAAAAAGATCGCTTGACAGGGTCTGGCACCCTCGTTTATGCTATGCTAGCAGTCAATATGTTAGACTGCTAATTATGGATAAGCGACAAGAGCGGGTTTTGATACATGTGATTGAAGACTATATCCATTCCGCAGAACCGGTCAGCTCGCAGGGATTGGTTAAGAAGCACGGGCTCCACGTCAGTTCTGCTACGATCCGAAACTGGTTCTCCTCGCTTGAGCAGGAGGGATATCTGGAGCAGCCGCATACATCCGCAGGAAGAATTCCATCGGTTCGTGCGTACGAATGGTATGTCCAACAACTGGGTCAAGTCTCGCTACCATCCACGCTGCAGCATAAGCTCGAAGAGATCCTTGACGGACCATCGATCACGGATGAGCGTCTGAAGCGTATCGCGAAACTAACCGTGGACCTTACCGGAACGGCGGTTCTGCTTGGTACGAATCGTTCCGATACCTACTATACCGGTTTGACCGCATTATTCAGCAATCCGGAATTTCAAGACTGGTCCAAGGTGATTTCGATGAGTTCGGTATTGGATCAGCTGGATCGTCAGCTGTTTAAGCAGCGTAAAGAGCGATATCGGAAGCCAACGATGTTGATCGGTGACGCTTGCCCATTCGGAGCCATGTGTGGAAGCGCATTCCTCACGTTGGAACGCGATGCACTGTTTATCATCCTGGGTCCCGTACGTATGAATTATAAACGTGCGATCGGTGTACTGAATACCATCCAAACGTTTAACACAACGCTATGAGTGAAGAAGCACAACAAGATCAACATCCAACAGACATCGAGATGCTAACCAAAGAGCGTGATGAGTATCTTGATGGTTGGAAGCGCGCAAAGGCGGACTACGAAAACCTGGTTAAAGAAACAGAGCGAAAGAAAGCGGAATATATTGACTGGTCCCGTGAACAGATTTTGATCAGCCTTCTTCCCGCCTTTGATCAATACGAAGTTGCGATGCAGCATCAGCCGGAGTTGCAGCTGAATCGTGAGGCTGATCAAAAAGCGTATGAGAATTGGGTGAT